>NZ_JBFAPC010000026.1:0-45186 GCF_040675535.1 Patulibacter sp. NPDC049589
GGCGGCCGGTGCGGCGGGCTTCGCAGCCGCCGCGGGGGTCGGAGCGACGGCCGCGGGGGCCGTCGCAGTCTCGGGCTTCGCCGGGGTTCCGGGAGCCTCGTCTGTCGCCGCCGAGCTCTTCAGCTCGGAGCCCTTGGCCTGAATCAGACGCACCGCGACGCCCTCGTCGACCGAGGACGACGCCGTTGCGATGTCGTGCCCGTCCGCTTGGAGGGCATCGAGCACCGTCTTGCTCGGGAGGCCATGGGCCTTGGCGATCTCGTGAACGCGCTTCTTCGCCATCAAATAAAAGAGTGTAGAAAGTCCGGGTCGTTGCTGATGGGCCGTCGGAACGCGCGGTTGAATGCGCGCCGTTTGACGGCCTCCTGGGCGCACGTGTGATCGCACACGTACGCGCCTCGTCCTGGGAGCCGGCGCGCGTCGTCGCGGACCACGTGGTCCGCCACGACGGCGAGGCGGAGGAGCTCCGCCTGGGGCCTGCGTCGGTCGCAACCGACGCAGCGCCTCTCGGGCTGATGTCCGCCTACGTCGACGGTACGTCCTCCACGTCGCCCTCTGCGAGGGCGCCCTCGTCCTGCTGCTCGCCGGCCAGGACGGCCTCCTCGGTGGCCTCGCCGACGAACTCCTCGTCGACCTCGGTCACCTCGCCGTCCTCGCCCACGAGGACCTCGCCGTCCTCACCGACCTCGAGCTCCTCGACCTCGAGCGGCTCGCCGGCGTCGTCCACCTGCTCCACGGGACCCTCGGCTGCGACGCGCTCGGCGTACGCCTCCTCGGCGCGCGTGACGATGTCCTGGACGTCCTCCTGGGACTTGTCCGGGTCGGCGAGCGCGTCGAGCTCGTCCTCCGGCAGGTCCTCGAGGAGCGCCACCTCGACGGCACCGAAGCGCACCAGCGCCTGGTGCATCGGGAGACCGCAGAAGATGGAGCCCGGCAGCGAGGCGTTCGGGCAGCGGCGGCCGCTCGTGAGGACGGCGGAGCAGCGGCCGTCGCCGATCGGCTCCTCCTCGCCCTCCTCCACGTCAGGATTGCCTGCCCCCCCACCCGCGGCCTGGGCGAGCGCGTCGCTGGCCTTCTTGATGTCGATCCGCCAGCCGGTCAGGCGCGCGGCGAGCCGCACGTTCTGCCCCTCGCGGCCGATCGCCTTCGTCAGGTCCTCGTCGGGAACGATGACCGTCGCCTGACGGAGCTCGTCGTCGATGAAGACCTCGCGCACCTGCGCGGGCGACAGAGCCTTGGCGATGAAGCGCCCGGGCTCGTCGTTGAAGGGGATGATGTCGATCTTCTCGCCCTTGAGCTCCGACACGACCATGCGGACGCGGGAGCCACGGGGGCCGACGCACGCGCCGACGGGATCGACGCCGGAGGCGTGCGAGACGACCGCGATCTTCGAGCGGTAGCCCGGCTCGCGGGCGACGCCGGTGATCTCCACCAGGCCGTCGGCGATCTCGGGGACCTCGAGCTCGAAGAGCGCGCGGATGACCTCGGGGTCGCGGCGGGAGACGATGATCGACGGGCCCTTCGCGGACTGCGAGACCTCCTTGATCACCGCCTTCAGGCGCTGGTTGTGGTCGTAGCGCTCGCCGAAGACCTGCTCGGAGCGCGGCAGCAGGGCCTCGACGCGGTCGCGGAGCTGCAGCAGCGTGTAGCGGTTGTCCGACTGCTGGACGATGCCGGTGACCATCTCGCCGACGCGGTCCGCGAACTCGTCGTACATCATGTCGCGCTCGGCCTCGCGGATCCGCTGCAGGATGACCTGCTTGGCGGTCTGCGCGGCGATGCGACCGAAGTCGTCGGGCGTGACGTCCTGCTCCGGGATCTCGTCCCGGTGCTCGACGAGCTTCTCGGCCGGGATCTCGATCTCGGTCGGCTCGATCCACTCGCCCGTCTCGGGGTCCTCGTAGCTCTGCTCGTCGATGGTGTCGACGATCAGGCCGGCCTCGAGCATCTCGGGCACGAGCAGCTCGATGACCCGGTACTCGCCGTTCTCGGTGTCGAGCTCGACGCGGGCGTACTTCGCGGCGTCGGGCTGCTTCTTGTACGCAGAGAGGAGGGCGTCCTCGAGCGCGGCGATGAGCCGCTCCTCGGGGATGTTCTTCTCGCGCGCCAGGGCGCGCATGGCGTCTACGATCTCGCGGGACATCTCGCTCCTACTCCTCGACGAGGTTGCTGCGATGGATCTCGGCGTAGGGGATCGTCACGACGCCCCCGTCGGCCGCCAAGGTGACTGCGTGCTCGTCGCTGCCGACGAGCTCCCCCGTGAACGACTTGCGGGGCTCGTCCGAGTCCCCGCCCGCCACCGCGATGGGCTGCCGCGTACGGACCTTGACCTTGCGGCCCGTGTAGCGGCGGTAGTGCTCCGGCTTGACCAGCGGCCGGTCGGTCCCCGGGGAGGAGACCTCGACCGCGTACTGCTCGCGGAGGCTCTCGAGACCGTGCGTCACGCGGACGCACAAGTCGAGCGTCACGCCGTCCGGATGGTCGATGAGCACGCGCAGCGTGCCGCCGCCGATGACCTCGGCCAGCAGGACCTCGACCTCGGGCTCTACGGCCCGGAGCTGGTCCTCGACGATGTCCTGGATGGGGGCGGTCATGATGGGTTCGGCCACAAAAAAAGCGGGCTCCGTGCCCACTTCGAAGGTTGCTGCGGAGCGGTGCCCGAAGACACCACGTGTTGATCGTACCATCGGCGCATGCAGGAAGCTTCGGGCTCACGTGCGGACGACCACGCGGTCGGCGGCGGCGGGCCGCCGGCGGCGCGTGCGGCGTTCGCGGCGCTGGACCGGGTGCTCGCGCGGATCGGCGTGGAGCCCCACCGCCCAGCGCCGCTGGAGCGCGGCTTCACGGTCCCCTGCGGCGACTGGCCGCTGCACGTCGGGGCCCGGGTCGTCGAGGGCCTGCTCGCGGTCCAGGCCGAGGTCGCTCCGCCGGGGACCATCGACCCGTCCTGGCTCCTGCACCGCAACCGGCGCGACCTGCGGCTCGTGCGCTTCGGCAGCTCGGCCGCCGGCGCGACGTGGGTCCACGGGGAGCTGCCGCTCGGCGCCGCGGACGACGAGGCGCTCGACGCGCTGCTGGGCCGGCTGCTCAGCGCGGCGGAGGCGGCGCGGGCCGTGGCGACCCGGCCGGAGTGGGCCTGAGCGGGCAACGCGAGGACCGGCGAGCGGGCCCGGCGGGCGTCACACGTCCCCGGTGGCCTGCGGGCCCCTCCGCTCGGTGGGTCACTACTCGCCGCCGCCGGGGTCCTCGGGGAGCCCGTCCGCCGGCGCCCCCCACGGACCCTCGCCGGACCGGCGTCTCCCCTGCTCCGGAGGCAGCCCGTCAGCCGGGTGGTCGTGGCCGACGTGCGCGGCGCCCCCGTCCAGGGCCGCGATCGTGCGGTCGCGGTAGACGCGGTAGTCGCGGCGGTCGGGCTGCAGCAGCGCCGCGAGCGTCAGCGGCGGCCGGGCCTCGGCGTGGCGGCCCTGCAGCTGCAGCGCCCGGCCGAGGCAGAACTGGGCGTAGTGGTTGACCGGCTCGAGCTCGACCAGGGCACCGAACTCGTCGGCGGCCTCGTGGTAGCGCTGCGCGCCGAAGAGGGCGCGTCCGAGCGCCTCGCGCACCATCCCCGTCGTCGGCTCCAGGTCGCGCGCGCGGCGCAGTGGCAGGGCGGCGGCGTGGTGGTCTCCCTGCTCCAGCAGGCCGACGCCGGAGCGGTACAGCTCGTAGGCGGAGGGCTCCTCGGACATGCCCCCGAGTCTGCCAAACGCGGCGGTCCCGATGGCGGGCGTCGCGTCCGGGCGGTCAGCGCGCCCGGGCGGCGACGACGTCGTCGAGGATCGCGTCGGCGATGTCGGCCTTCGCGGCGCGGGCGACCACGCGGTCGCCGGCGGCGGTGACGATCGTGACGGCGTTGTCGGCGGCGTCGAACGCGATCCCCGGCTGGGAGACGTCGTTGACGACGACGGCGTCGAGGCCCTTGCGCACGAGCTTGTCCCGGGCGTGCACGACCGCCTGGTCGCCGTGCTCCGCGGCGAAGCCGACGAGCGTCTGCCCGTCGCGCCGGCGGCCCGAGAGCTCGATCAGGATGTCGGCCGTCGCCTCGAGCTCGATCGTCATCCCCGTCCGGCCCTGCTTCTTGATCTTGCCGGCGCTCGGGTCGACGGGCCGGAAGTCCGCGACGGCCGCGGCCATGACGAGGACGTCGGCGTCGTCGAACGCGGTGGCGCAGGCGACGCGCAGCTCCTCGGCCGTCGACACCGGCACGACGGTGCAGCCGGCGGGGTCGGGCAGGCCGACGTTCGCCGCCGCGACGGTGACCGTGGCGCCACGGGCCGCGGCGCGCTCGGCGACCGCGTAGCCCATGCGCCCGGACGAGCGGTTGCCGACGAAGCGGACCGCGTCGATCGGCTCGCGGGTCCCACCGGCGGAGACGAGCACCCGGACGCCCGCGAGGTCCTGCGCGACCGGAGCCCCGGCCGAGGATGCCGCGGAGCCGCCGGCGAAGGCCGACTCGACCGCGGCGAGCAGCTCGTCCGGCTCGGCGACCCGGCCGTCGCCGTGCTCGCCCTTGGACGCCAGCGCGCCGCTGCCGGGGTCGATCACGACCGCGCCGTCCTCGCGGAGGCGCGCGACGTTGCGGACGGTGGCCGGGTGGTGCCACATGCGGTGGTTCATCGCCGGTGCGACGAGCACGGGGCAGTCGGCGGCCAGGTACGCGGAGCTCAGCAGCGAGTCGGCGCGGCCGGTGGCCAGGCCCGCGATCGCGTTGGCGGTCGCCGGGGCGATCAGGAAGGCGTCGGCGTTCTCGACGAGCGCGAGGTGGCTGATCGCCGCGTGCGTCGGCAGCGGGTCGCCGGGGAACGCGCCGCGGAGCGGATCGGGCTCGAACTCGTCCGTGAGCACCGGCGCGCCCGTGATGGCGCGGAAGGTCTCCGGCGCGACGAAGCGTTGCGACGTCGGCGTCTGGATCACGCGCACCTGGTGGCCGGCCGCGGTGGCCAGGCGCACGAGCAGGACGGACTTGTACGCGGCGATGCCGCCGGTGACGCCGAGGAGCAGCCGAGCCATGTCCAGGAGTTTCCCGGAAACGTTCTAGAAGCCGCCCGGTGCGCCGCGCGTCGGGCCGCCGCAGTGACACGACAGGAGCGCCGCGTCCGCTGGGCCACGGGTCGACGATCGACCCCACGAACGACGAACGCCGCTCGAGGCGGCGTCCGTACGACGTTCTTGCCGGCCGCCCGCGGGCGGCCGTGCGACCTACCGGTAGCGGTAGGTGATCTTGCCGGCCGCGACCTCTTCGAGGGCGATCGTCAGGTAGTTCTTCGACGCCGTCTCCACCATCGGGGGCGGGAACTCGTCGAAGGCGCCCTCACCGAGGTTGTGGTAATAGGCGTTGATCTGCCGGGCCCGCTTCGCCGCCACGAGGACCGACGCGTAGTTCGAGTCGACGTGGTCGAGCAGCTGGTCCATGCGCGGAGAGATCACAGACCAAGTGTAGCGCGGTCCACCGGCGGCCCCGGATCGGGGTCGCGGCGGGCGGCGCCGGAGGACCGCCGGGGCGGTCCCGGGATCAGGCGCCGTTGGTCGCCGGGAGCTGCGCGCTGACGAGCGCCTCGAGCTCCGAGACCGTCGACTCGAGGTCGTCGTTGACGATCCGGTGGTCGAACTCGTGCTGGCTCTCGAGCTCCGTCCGGGAGACGTCGAGCCGCCGGGCGATCGTGTCCGCGCCGTCGGTGCCGCGGCCCTCGAGCCGCTGCTGCAGGACCTCGAACGACGGCGGGACGACGAAGACCTGGACGGCCTCCGGCATCGTCTCGCGGATCTGGCGGGCACCCTGGACCTCGATCTCGAGGACCACCGGAGCGCCCTCGCCGAGGTGGCGGTCGAGCTCCTCGCGCAGCGTGCCGTAGCGGCGGCCGGCGTACTCGGCGTGCTCCACGAAGTCGCCGTCCTCGACCCGACGGGCGAACTCGTCCTCGTCGAGGAACCAGTAGTCGCGGCCGTGCTCCTCGCCCTCGCGCATCGGGCGCGTGGTGGCGGAGACCGAGAGGCGGAGCTCGGGGTGGCTCTCGCGGAGCCGGCGGATGAGCGTGCCCTTCCCGACCCCCGAGGGGCCGGTGATGACGAAGACGCGAGCCACGAGGACCCGCCGCTCAGCCGCGCGGGCTGCGCAGCGACTGCACGAGCTCGGCGCGCTGGCGCGGCGTCAGTCCGCCGATGGTCTTCGAGGCGGAGATGCGGCACTGCTGCAGGATCTTGCCCGCGCGCACCCGGCCGTACTTCGGGACCGCCAGCAGCATGTCCACGACCTTCGCCGTCTCGAGCCACTCGGGTGGGTCCATCAGGAGCCGGTCGATCGACTGACGACCGGACTTCAGGTCGCGCTTGAGCGCCGCGCGCTGGGAGCGGACCTCGTTCGCACGCTGCAGCGCGTCCATGCGCTGGTTGAGCGACCGCTCCGGTGTGGCCGAGGACTTGGAAGGGGCGTTGGCGGCGGTCGACATCGCGGGGCGAGTCTACCCGGCCGCCGCGTCCTTCGCGGCCCCCGGACGCCAACTCACCTCGACCTCGAGTCGAGGTGCAGGTATGGCCCTGCACGTCGAGTGTTGGTGCCGTTGCGGCTAGCAGAAATTCGGTCCCGAAGGATGCTCCGAACGTCTAGCCGAGCCAGTCGGCGAGGAGATCCGTGAACACGCCGGGGTCCTCCGCGGCGTCCCAGTACGTCGTCGCCAGGCCGACGGCCGCTGCTCCTGCGGCCAGCAGGTCCCGGACGTCCTGCCCGCTGCGGACGCCCCCGCAGCCGACGATGTCGACCTCCGTGGGCAGCAGCGACCGCAGTTGGGCGACTTGTCCCAGCGCGATCGGCTTCATCGCGCCACCCGAGACGCCGCCGAATCCGACGTCGATCGCGGGTCGTCCGTCCGTCCGCACGACGAGGCCGTTGGGAAAGGTGTTGCAGCTGACGACGAACCGGGCGCCGGCGTCGGCGGCCGCCGACGCGACCTCGGCGAGCAGCACGGGATCCGACAGCGGCGAGAGCTTGACGCCGACCGGGACGGCGGTCCCGGCGGCGGCACGCAGCGACCGCGAGACGAGCTCGGGGTCGAAGGACATGATCCGCTCCTGCTCGCCCTCGGACCAGACGTTGGGGCAGCCGAGGTTCAGCTCGACGAGGTCCGCCCCGCCGTCGCCGGCGAGGTGCGCCAGCTCGCCGCACTCGTCTGGCGAGAACCCCGCGACCGACACGATCAGCGGCTTGCCGGCGGCGCGGGTCGTGGCGGCGAGCTCCGGCAGCAGGTCGCGGTAGAACGCCGACCCGCGGTTGGGCATGCCCAGCGCGTTGACCGCGTAGCCGGAGCGGGAGGCGTAGACCTCCCCCGCGTTGCCGTCCCGCGGCTCCTTGGTGATCGAGCCGAGCGTCACCGCCGCCACCGGCGACCGCGCCAGCCGGGCGACGTCGTCGCGCGACTTGGCGGTGCCCGCGGCGTTCAGCACGGGGTGCTCCAGGGCGACCCCCGCGACGCTCGTGGCCGTCCCGGTCGGGTCGCCCGCGCTCACCGGACGAGCTCCTGCAGCGCGACGACGCTGGGTTCGCCCTCGCGGGCCGAGGCGATCGCCAGGACGGCGGCGTGGCCGGCCGACACGGTGGTCAGGCACGGCACGCCGGCGGTGATCGCCGCGCGGCGGATCTCGTAGCCGTCGGTGCGCGCGCCGGAGCCCGTCGGGGTGTTGATGACGACGGCGACCTCGCCGGCCGCGATCCGCGAGACCGCGGTGCCGGGCCCGTCGCCGTCCTCGGTCACGTCCTGCAGCTTGGCGACGACGTCGCACGGGATCCCGGCGCCGACGAGCGCGTCGCGGGTGCCGGCAGTGGCCAGCAGCGAGAAGCCGAGCTCGTGGAAGCGGGTGGCGACCTCGATCGCGAACGGCTTGTCCGCGTCGGTGACGGAGACGAACACCGTGCCGGAGTCCGGCAGCGGCGAACCGGCCGCGGCCGACGCCTTCGCGAACGCCGAGGGGAAGTCGTGGGCGACGCCCATGACCTCGCCCGTCGAGCGCATCTCCGGGCCGAGCAGGCCGTCGGAGCCGACGAAGCGGTCGAACGGCAGGACGGCCTCCTTGACCGCGACGTGGCCGAGCGACCCCTGGCCCCCGGCCTCGGCCGGCAGCTGCAGGTCGGCGATCGTCTCGCCGAGCATGATCCGCACGGCCATCTTCGCCAGCGGCACGCCGATCGCCTTGGAGACGAACGGCACCGTCCGCGACGCGCGCGGGTTGGCCTCGATGACGTAGACCTCGCCCTCGTAGACCGCGAACTGGATGTTGATCAGGCCACAGACGCCGAGCTCGAGCGCGATGCCGCGCGTCTGCCGGCGGATCTCCTCGATCAGGTCGTCGCTCAGGGAGAACGGCGGCAGGGCGCAGGCGGAGTCGCCGGAGTGGATGCCGGCCTCCTCGACGTGCTGCATGATGCCGCCGACCCAGACCGACTCGCGGTCGCAGAGCGCGTCGACGTCGACCTCGATGGCGTTCTCGAGGAAGCGGTCGAGGAAGATCGGCTTGCCGGCCGTGATGTCGGCCTCGCGCTCGAGGTACGAGGTCAGGCCGTCGGGGCCGTAGACGATCTCCATGGCGCGGCCGCCGAGAACGTAGCTCGGGCGGACGAGGAGCGGGAAGCCGACCTCCTCCGCGGCGGCGAGCGCGCCGTCGAGGCCCTGGGCGGTCGCGTAGGGCGGGGCCTTGAAGCCGAGCTTGGAGAGGACGTCGCCGAAGGCGGTCCGCTCCTCGGCCCGGTCGATCGCCTCGACGCTCGTGCCGAGGATCTTGATCCCCGCGTCCTGGAGGCCCTGTGCGAGCCGCAGCGGCGTCTGGCCGCCGAACTGGACGATGACGCCCTCCGGCTGCTCCACCTGCAGGACGCCGAGGACGTCGTCGAGGGTCAGCGGCTCGAAGTACAGGCGCGTCGACGTGTCGTAGTCGGTCGAGACCGTCTCGGGGTTGCAGTTGATCATCACCGCGTCGCGACCGGAGTCCTTGACGGTGGTCGCCGCGTGCACGCAGCAGTAGTCGAACTCGATGCCCTGGCCGATGCGGTTGGGGCCCGAGCCGAGGATCACGACCGACGGGTTGTCGCCGCGGTCGACCTCGTGGCGCGGGTTGCCGTCCTGGTCGGGGCGCTCCCAGCCGGAGTAGAAGTACGGCGTCTGGGCCGCGAACTCGGCGGCGCAGGTGTCGACCGACTTGAACGTGCGGACCAGCCCGGTCGGGTCGCCGGGCGTGGCGGAGCCGCCGGCGCCGTCGGTCGGCGTCGGGTCCTCGCCCAGGGCGATCCGGCGGAACTCGTGCAGGTACCAGCGGTCGATGCCGGTGGACTCGTGCAGCTGCTCGTCGGTCGCGCCGCGGCGGACCGCCTCGAGCAGGACGTCGTAGCGCTCCGTGCGCGGCTGCCGGATCCGCTCGACGAGCTCCTCCGCCGTCGCATCGTCCGCGATCGGCGGCGTGCGGTCCAGCTCCCGGGAGCGCAGCGCCTTGACGAACGCCTGGCCGAAGGTGCGGCCGATCGACATGGCCTCGCCGACGGACTTCATGTGCGTCGAGAGCGTCTCGTCGACGCCGGGGAACTTCTCGAACGCGAACCGCGGCCACTTCACGACGACGTAGTCGATGGTGGGCTCGAAGGCGGCGGGCGTCGCCTTCGTGATGTCGTTGGTGATCTCGTCCAGGCGGTAGCCGACGGCCAGGCGCGCGGCGATCTTCGCGATCGGGAAGCCGGTCGCCTTTGACGCCAGGGCGGAGGAGCGGGAGACGCGGGGGTTCATCTCGATGATGAGGATCTCCTCCGTCTCCGGGTTGACCGCGAACTGCACGTTCGAGCCGCCCGTCTCGACCCCCACCGCGCGGATGACGCGGATGGCCTGGTCGCGGAGCTGCTGGTAGAGCCGGTCCGTCAGCGTCTGCTGCGGCGCGACCGTGACGGAGTCGCCGGTGTGGACGCCCATCGGGTCGATGTTCTCGATCGAGCAGACGATCACGACGTTGTCGCCGTTGTCGCGCATCACCTCGAGCTCGTACTCGCCCCAGCCGATGACGGACTGGTCGACGAGGACCTGCCCGATCGGGGACGCGTCGATGCCGCCGCGGATGATCTGGCGGAACTCGTCCTCGGTGCGGGCGATGCCGCCGCCGCGGCCGCCGAGCGTGAACGCCGGGCGGACGATCGCGGGCAGGCCGGTGATCGTCAGCGCCTCGTCGATCTGGCGGTCGATCTCCTCGGTGGCGATCTTCGCGCCGTCGGCGGAGTCGCCCTCCTTGCCGCGGACGATCAGCGACGCGGGCATCTTCAACCCGGCCTGCGCCATCGCCTGCGCGAAGAGGTCGCGGTCCTCCGCGCAGTTGATCGCGTCGTAGTTCGCGCCGATCAGCTCGACGCCGAACTTCTCGAGCGTCCCGTCCTCGTGCAGCGCCTTGGCGAGGTTGAGCGCCGTCTGGCCGCCGAGGGTCGGGAGCAGCGCGTCGGGGCGCTCCTTCTCGATGATCTTCGCGACGGGGCCCGGGAGCAGCGGCTCGACGTACGTCTTCTCGGCGTACTCCGGGTCGGTCATGATCGTCGCCGGGTTCGAGTTGACCAGGACGATCTCGAAGCCCTCCTCGCGGAGGACCTTGCAGGCCTGGGCGCCGGAGTAGTCGAACTCGGCGGCCTGCCCGATCACGATCGGGCCGGAGCCCAGGATCATGATCCGGCGGATGTCGGTGCGGCGCGGCATCAGGCGGGCGTCCCGTCGGTCGTGGTGGTGTCGTCGGCGATCCCGGCGCGTGCCGCGGCGGCGTCGCCGGTCTGGCGGTTGACGTCGGCGATCGACGCCCCTTCGCGGATGCGGTCGAGGAAGCGGTCGAAGAGGTAGCTCGCGTCGTTCGGTCCCGGCGCGGCCTCCGGGTGGTACTGCACCGTGGCCGCGTTGGCCTCGGGCAGCACGAGCCCCTCGACCGTGCGGTCGTAGAGGTTCAGGTGCGAGAGCTCCGCGGGGCCGAAGTCGGTCTCCCAGCGGACGGGCTCGTCCCCGTCGATGTGGCCGGTGCCGTCCGGGGTCTGGACCGCGAAGCCGTGGTTCTGGCTCGTGATCTCGACGCGGCCGGTCGTCAGGTCCTTGACGGGGTGGTTCGCGCCGCGGTGGCCGAACTCCATCTTGAACGTCGTCAGGCCGACGGCCCGGCAGACGAGCTGGTGGCCCATGCAGATGCCGAAGACCGGCTTCTTGCCGAGCACCTGGCGGACGGTCTGCACCACGTGGTCGACGGCGCCGGGGTCGCCGGGGCCGTTGGCGAGGAAGATCGCGTCGGAGCCGCCGGCGAGCAGCGCCTCGGGGCCGTCGGTCAGCGGGTGCAGGCGCACGCGCGCGCCGCGGGCGACGAACTCGTCGACGATCGAGCGCTTGATGCCGGTGTCGATCGCGGCGATCAGCGGGCCGTCGCCGTCGCCGACCGTGTGGGCCTCGGCCGGCGTCACGGTCGACGCGAGGTCCTGGCCGGCCATCGACGGCTCGGCGGCGACCGTCGCGGCGGCCTCGTCCTGCGGGACGCCGCCGGCGAAGACACCGCCGCGCATCGCGCCCTTGTCGCGGATGTGGCGGACCAGCGCGCGGGTGTCGACGCCGGAGATCGCGGCGATGCCGTTCTCGCTCAGCCACGAGAGCCAGCCCTGCTCGGCGCGCGGGGCGTCGTCGCGGTCGACGGCCTCGCGCATGACCACCGCGCGGGCGTGGATCCGGTCGGACTCCATCGCCGTCGCGTTGACGCCGTAGTTGCCGACGTGCGGGTAGGTGAAGACGATCAGCTGTCCGGCGAACGACGGGTCCGTGACGGACTCCTGGTATCCGGACATGCCGGTCGTGAAGACGACCTCGCCCGTCGAGCGGAGGCCGGCGGCGTCGCCGGCACCCGGCAGCGCGGCGCCGACGGAGGTGCCGTCGAAGCGCGTGCCGTCCTCGAGGAGGAGGTACGCGGGAGCGTCGGTGGCGGTCATCGGATGAGCTCCTGGATCGTCTTGAAGTGCGGGGAGTCGGCGTCGCCCAGGAGCTCCAGCAGGATCCCCTCGGTCGTGCCGACCAGGGCGCCGGCGCGGGCGACGCGGGTCAGGCCGGCCTCGCGGTCCTCGGCGGTGCGCGAGCCGACGGCGTCGCCCGCGACGTGCACGGCGAGGCCCTGGCGCAGCAGGTCCAGCGCGGTGCCCTGGACGCAGACGTGCGCCTCGATGCCGACGAGCACCACCTGGTCGCGACCCTTGAGGTGGAACCCGCGGGCGCGGGCGGACGAGAACACGGTCTTCGGGTGCCGCTCCGTCCCCTCGGGCAGCGCCGCGAGGATCTCGGGGACCGTCTCCCCCAGCCCCTGCGGGTACTGCTCGGTGACGACGACCGGCAGCCCCAGCGCGACGGCGCCCTTGATCGCGCGCACGCTGCGCTCCACGACGCGGTCGAAGCCGTCGATCGCGGGACGGAACGCCTCCTGGACGTCGATGACGACCAGGGCGGTGCGGTCGGGGTTCAGCCCGGCGAGGGCGGCGGCGTCGGTCATGCGGTGCTGGGTGCTCCGGGGAAGGGGTGGTTCGGGCCGCTAGGCGGCGTGGACCGCGAAGCTGCGCTCGCGGTAGGCGACGGCGCCGTCGGCGACGGTCATGAGGACGCGGCCGTGGAAGCGGCGGCCGTGGAAGCAGCAGTTGCTCGAGCGGCTCTCGTAGCCGTGCTCGCCCACGGTCCACTCGCGCTGCAGGTCGACGAGGCAGAGGTTCGCCCGCGCCCCGACGGCGACCGTGGGCGTCGGCAGGTCCATCAGCGCCGCGCCGCCGATCAGCCGGTCGACGACGATCGACAGCGGCAGGATGCCCGGGAGGACGAGCTCGGAGTAGACGGCCGCGAAGGCGCTCTCCAGGCCCGTGGTGCCCATCGGCGCCTGCTCGAAGGGCATCTCCTTCTCGTCGCGGGCGTGCGGCGCGTGGTCGGTGGCGATCGTCTCGATCGTCCCGTCGCGCACGCCCTCGATGAGCGCCTGCCGGTCCTCCTCGAAGCCCAGCGGCGGGTTCATCTTCATCGACGTGTCGAGGTCGCGGACGGCCTCGTGCGTCAGGCAGAGGTGGTGCGGCGACGCCTCGCCGGAGACCTTGAAGCCGCGGGCCTTGGCGTCGCGCAGCGCGTCGACCGAGGCGACGCAGGAGAGGTGCTGGAAGTGCAGGCGCCCGTCCTCGTAGCCGGCGAGCGCGGCGTCGCGGGCGACCATCGTGGACTCCGAGAGCCACGGCACGCCCTGGATGCCCAGGCGCGCGGAGACGGAGCCCTCGCGCATCGACCCGCCGGCGGACAGGGAGGGGTCCTCCTCGTGCAGCGCGATGATGCCGCCGCAGAGGCGCTGGTACTGGATGGCCTTGCGCAGGACGCCCGCGTCGGTGACCGGGCGGCCGTCGTCGGTGAACGCGACGGCGCCGGCCTCGCGCAGCTCGTTCATCTCGGTCAGGTGGTGGCCCTCGAGCCCGAGCGTGATCGCGGCGGTGAAGCCGACCGGGATCCGCGCCAGGCGCGAGGCGAGGTCGCGCAGGGACCCCAGCAGCGAGCTGGAGTCGACGACCGGGGAGGTGTTCGGCATCGCGACGACCGCGCAGTAGCCGCCGGCCGCGGCGGCGCGGGTGCCGGTCTCGAGGTCCTCCTTGTACTCCTGGCCCGGCGTGCGCAGGTGCACGTGCGGATCCACGAAGCCCGGGAAGAGGTGCAGGCCCTCGCCGTCGATCTGCTCGGCGTCCGCGGGCGGCTCGATCGAGCCCGGCGCGCCGATCTCGGCGACGACGCCCCCGCGGACGAGGACGTCGTGTGGCGCGTCGATGCCGGCGCGGGGGTCCAGGACGTGGACCCGGCGCACCAGGACGTCGGCGTCGGCGGCGGGCGCGCGGACGAGGGGCTGAAGGCTCATGCGGGGTGCAGCTCCGGTGGGTTGAGGGGGTCGCGTCCGCCGGACCCGCCGCGACCGCGGCGGCCGTCGGGCGGGGAGGTCGGTCCGCCGCCCGAGGCGAGGACCTCGTAGAGGACGGCCATGCGCACGAGGACGCCGGCCCGGACCTGGTCGAGGATCAGCGACTGCGGACCGTCGACGACGTCGCCGGCCAGCTCGACGCCGCGGTTGACCGGGCCCGGGTGCATGAGCAGCTGGCGGGCGCCGAGGCGGCGGTTGTTGATCTGGTACGCCGCGGCGTACTCGCGCAGCGACGGCACGTAGGCCTGCTTCATGCGCTCGTTCTGCATCCGCAGGGCGTACACGACGTCGGCCTCGGGCAGGTCGTCGAGCGTGTAGCGCACGTCACAGCCCAGGACGGAGATGTCCTGCGGGACGAGCGTCGGGGGCCCGGCGACGGTGACGTTGGCGCCCATCGTCTGCAGCCCGAGGACGAGCGAGCGGGCGACGCGGCTGTGGCGGACGTCGCCGACGACCCAGACGTTCAGGCCGTCGAGGGAGCCGAGCCGCGAGCGCAGGGTGTAGATGTCCAGCAGCGCCTGCGTCGGGTGCTCGTGCTGGCCGTCCCCGGCGTTGACGATTGCCGCGTCGGTCCACTGCGTGATGAGCTTCGACGCGCCGGCCCACGGGGTGCGGACGACGATCGCGTGCGGCCGGTGCGCCGCCAGCGTCTGGACGGTGTCGCGCAGCGACTCGCCCTTCTCGACCGACGAGCCGGACGCCGCGAAGTTCACGACGTCGGCCGACAGGCGCTTGGCGGCGAGCTCGAAGCTCGACCGCGTGCGCGTGGAGGACTCGTAGAAGAGGTTCAGGACCGTGCGGCCGCGGAGCGCCGGGACCTTCTTGATCGGGCGGTCGGCGACCTCGGCGAAGCTCGCGGCGCGTTCGCAGAGCCGCTCGATGCCGGCGCGGTCCAGGTCCTCGATCGACAGCAGGTGCCTCATGCGGCGCGATCCTCCGGTGGCGTGGGCTGCTCGGGTCGGGGCGGCAGTCGGCGCTCGATCGCGACCTCGTCGCGCCCGTCGATCTCCGCCACGCGGACGTTCACGCGCTCGGCGACGGCGGTCGGCAGGTTCTTGCCCACGTAGTCCGCGCGGATCGGCAGCTCGCGGTGGCCGCGGTCGACGAGGACGGCGAGCTGGACCCGGCCGGGGCGGCCGTAGTCGAAGATCGCCTCGATCGCCGCGCGGATCGTGCGACCCGTGAAGAGGACGTCGTCGACGAGGACGACGGAGGCCCCCTCGAGCGGGATCCCATCGAGGTGCGTCGCGTGGATGACCGGGCCCTCGGAGTCGCCGGCGGGCGCGAGGTCCGCGACCTCGCCGAGGTCGTCGCGGTAGAAGGCGATGTCGAGGTCGCCGAGCGGGACCTCGAGGTTCAGCAGGGCGCTCAGGCGCTCCTGCAGCCGGGCGGCGAGCACGGCGCCGCGGGTGTGGATGCCGACGAGGACGACCTTGGCGGGGTCGGGATGCCCCTCCACGATCTCGTGGGCGATACGCGCGAGGGTGCGCGCCATGTCGGCGCCGTCGAGGACGGTGGTCTCAAAAGGCATGCGATGGGATCGTCCCGGCCTCTCTGGACCGGCTTAACGAGCGGACGGGAGGCTAGCAGCGTCGTCGGCGTCGTCCTCGGGATCGTCGAGTGAGGTCGCTCCACTCCGGTCGGGACCGCCGGTTGCGGGGGTCGTGCCGCGCGGCGGACGCCCTGCGCCGGGGAGCAGGACGGGGTCGCCACGCTCAGGGAACGGCACCTCGACGACGTCGAAGTCCCGCGGCAGCACCGTGTGCTCGAAGACCGCGCGGGCCTCGGCCAGCGCGTCCGTCGGCCGGTGCCGGGCGGACAGGTGCGTGAGCGCGAGCAGCCCGACCTCTGCCTCGGCCGCGAGCGTCGCGGCCTGGGCGGCGGTGCTGTGCCCGGTCTTGCGGGCGCGGGCCTCGTGCTCGGTGAGGAACGTGGCCTCGTGGACGAGCAGGTCGCAGCGCCAGGCCGCGCGGCGGACGGCGTCGCACGGCTTCGTGTCGCCGGAGAAGACGAGCCGGCGGCCGAACCGCTTCTCCCCCGTGACCTGCTCGGGCCGGACGTCGCGGATCGTCTCCCCCGCCTGCAGCCGGCCGAACTCGCGCGGGTCGTCGACGCCGATCCCGAGCGCACGGGCGGCCTCGACGTCGAAGCGCCCGGGCCGGTCGTCCTCCGCCAGCGTCCATCCGATCGCCGTCGTGCGGTGCTGGACGCCGATCGTCTCCGCGGTCCAGCCGTCGCGCCGCAGCTCGTCGCCGGGCTCGAGGTCGAGCACCTCCAGCGGGTAGCGCACCCCGCCGGCGAGCCGGTGGAGCCCCTCGATCGCCGCGGTCGTGCCGACCGGTCCGGCGATCGTCAGCGGCGCGGTCCGGTCCCGCAGGTCGAACGTCTTCAGCAGCCCGGGCAGCCCGAGCCAGTGGTCCGCGTGCAGGTGGGTGAGGAGCACGAGGTCGAGCTCGACCAGCCCGCTGGACCGCATCATCTGCCGCTGCGTCCCCTCGCCGCAGTCGATCAGCACGTCCTCGCCGCCGCGCCGGACGAGCGTGGCGGGCAGCCCACGGCGCGCCGTGGGAGCGGAGCCGCCGGTGCCGACGAAGAGGACCTCCAGATTCACGCGGCCGAGGGTAGTCGGTGGGTGGTCGGGTGGGCGGGCTCGCGTGGGGCAAAGCGGTGCTCGCCGGCGGGTTCGGCTCCGGTGTGCCCGAGCCGTGGTCGCGCGGTGGCGGGTTCGAACCCCCCTCGCGTCACCGCCTCGCCGACCGTCGGGCGGGCCCGCTACACTGCGTCGCGGACCGGCCACCGGTCCACCGGCGCCCGTAGCTCAGTGGATAGAGTGTCTGCCTCCGGAGCAGAAAGTCGCAAGTTCGAATCTTGCCGGGCGCGCTCCTCGAAACCCCAGTCGGTGGCTGGGGTTTCGTCGTTCCGGAGGGTTGACGTCGGGTCCTCCGGCCCGTTGGGTGGCACGACAGCCCGTCCCCGTACCCCAAACCGACCACGCCGGCGCGGCAGCCGACGATCCGAACGCCTCGTCGGCCTACAGGCAACGCTCAGCTGCGACGGGGCCGGCGGTCGGAAAGTCGGCGCGTGAACAGGTCGACGAACTTCTCGACGGTCACGTCGTGTGGACGGCCTCGGCCCTGTGCCTCGACCATCTGGTTCAGGTACCGGGCGACCATGTGATCGTCAGTACCCATCAGGTGGCCTAGGCCGTTCACCTCAAAGAAGCCGTGCGCCGCCCAGTACGCCGTCCGGCGATTCCCGTCGCGGAAGCTCTGGGATCTCGCGATCCCGAACGCCAACATGCTCGCCGTTCGGATGACCCCGTCGACGTCTCGCGAGTAGGCCACTGCGGCCTCCTGCAGGACACCTAAGAGCGGCGCGCGTTGGTCGAGCGCGAATCGCTCGGGCTGTCCCGCGTCGTCGTGGATCGCTCGGTTGAGGTCTGCGAGCTCGGCGACGTCGGGGAAACCGGGTGGCCGAGAATCCTCATGGCCTGCTGATGTTCCTGCACGTTGCGTCGGAAATGCTCCGCGAGATCCATGGACATCATCATGATACGGGTCGTAGGGCACCGCCGCCAGCCGTCGACGCATCCCAGGTCGTCGCCGAAGACGTGCGATCACGCCTTCGCATTCCCGCGTGCGGTCCGCTGCGCCCGGAGTCGGTGTCGTCGCCCGGCCGCCTGAGCGCGATGTCTCGTGCCAGCTTCGGGCGAGCCGATGTCCCGACGCCCACGAGCTGGAACGGCCGCTGTACGTCGCCCGCCACCCCGACCGCCGCCACCGCCGGATCCGCCAGCCTCTCCCCCGCCTTCGGGTCCGCGAGGTCCGACCAGAACGACACGTGCGCCTCTTCGTGCAGGATCGCGAGGGCCAGCACTCGGGCGCGCGAGGGCGTTGCCGGGTCCGAGGGGTCGAGCGCCGCGCGACGGTCGCGGTAGGTCGTCAGCCATTCGCGGTGGCGGCGGGACTAACCCTCGGCCAGGGCGATCACGGCGTCTGGGCCGGCGAGCTCGGCGGAGGAGAGCTTCAGGAGGGCCGGGTCGCGGGTCTCCGGGTCGCTCGTCGCCTCGTCGGCGAGCCGGGCGTTCAGGGCCTCGCGGCCGGCGGGAGTCAGGTCGAAGACGCGGCGGCGGCCCGTCTGCTCGGTGAGGAGGCCGCGTTCGGCCAGCTGGGGGCGTCGCGGTAGAGCTGGGCGTGCGGGATCGGCCAGAAGTGCCCGACCATCTCGGCGGCGAGGGCCTTCAGGTCGTAGGGGAACACGACCTCGGGTGCGAGGAGCGCCGGGAAGGCGTCGGGGTCGTGGGCCTCGACGGCGGAGCGGAAGGCGTTGGTCATGAGCGCATCACGTCGCCAATGTCGTCCCGCCGCCCGCCGGGCGGTGACCGTGTCCGGCGCCGCCGAACGGCAGCCGCCGTCCCGGTCCGCTCTGGCCGGTGTCGGTCGCGGCCGGCACGTCGACGCGTTCTGACGCCCGCGGTCACGGCGTCCTCGACCCTGGGGTCGTCACCAGCGGTGCGGGCGTGTCCGTCTCCTGGATCGGCGGGTTCTTGGCGCAGCCCGCGAACGCTCCGACGACCAGGAGGACGGGAACGACCGACAGCACGCGCTTCATGGGACTGACGGTACCCGCGGTGTCCGAGGTCGAACACCGCGGGCGCGCAGCACCTGTCCTTGCTCAGCGGCGCAGCGCGATGTTCACCGAGGCGCCCGGGAGCGACTGGAAGCTGCCGTCCTTGACCTGGACGAAGACGCGGTAGGTGCCGCTGTGCTTGATCCGGACGCGGACCGCGTACTTGGCGTACTGGTCGGTGCCGGCCGTCGTGCGGGAGCCCTTGAGGGTGATCCACTTGTCGCCCGACAGGCGCTGGACGCCGATCGCGTCGCCGACGCGGGCCGGGCGGACCCGGCCGGAGAAGCGGAGGGTGCCGCGCGGACGGACCTTGCGCTTGACGTTCGTGGTGACGATCACGCCGACCTGGGTGCCGACGACGGCGGAGGCGACGGGCGACTTGCCGGTCGTCACGACGCGGTACTGGGTGTTGATGCCGAGGCCGAGCAGCGGGAAGGCGAACGCGCCGGTCGACGAGGTCAGCTGGACGTTGCCGGCGGGCTGGAAGCCGCCCGTGTACGGCCACGGGTTCTGCTGCAGCTGGACCTCGCGGCCCGTGCTGTTGGTGCCACCGAGGGTGCCGGCGATGGTCGTCGCGCCGCCGAAGGGCACGACGCTCGGGTTGGCAGCGACCGTGAAGCCGAGCGGCTGGACCGGCGTCTTGAACGTCCGGTCGGCGCCGCGGACGGTGCCCTTGCGGTTGTTGGCGACGATGCGGAAGTGGTAGACGGTCGCGGACTTCAGGCCCGAGATCCCGGCCGTCGCGGCGACCGGGGAGACCCCGGCGCCGGCGCTGGCGCGGGCGGTCTTGGCGCCGTACTTCTTGCTGGTCCCGTACTCGAAGCGGTAGGCGGTGCCGGCGCCGCCGGGATCGACGCGACCGGTGACGGTGGCGCTCTGCGGCGTGATGCTGCCGGCGAGGCCCGTCGCGACAGACGGCTTCGTGACGGCGGGGGCCTTCGTGGCGGCGGTGGCGGCCGAGGGGGCGGCGGCGACCGCGACGATGCCGACCAGGACGGCCGGGGCGATGCGGATCATTCGAGTCTCCTGCGAACGGCGACCGACCGCGGGCGGCGCCTGTCGGGGGAAGCCGGTGCGTTGCGGCACCGGGCGGTCCGTCGAGCGTAGTCGAGGATGCGACCAGCACCGTGAGAGTCGAATGAGAACGCCCTGCTCCCGGGCACCTCCCGGCGTCGTCCACCGGCCGTGACGCCCCCGCGATCGCCGCTCCGCCGGCGGTCGGAAGTCCGTGCCCCCGGGACCGCCGCTCAGGACGTCGGGTACGTGCGCCGGACGCCCGCGCGGCCGAGCAGCGCGACGACGTGGTCGTGGCGCTCGGCGACCCGGGCCAGCAGCGCCGGCAGGTCGGGGGCGGCGTCGCCGGCGACGTGCTCCTCTCCCGTGCACCGCAGCAGCACGATCGACGCGAGATCGTCCGACGCGCACGCCAGACGGTCGAAGGCCTCGGCGAGCCGGGCGCGCTGCCGCGCGGGCACCTCGGCGACCACCGGGTCGACCTCGAGCCGCACGCACCGGGCGTGGAGCTCGCGGACGCCCACGACGACGGGGCTCTCCGGTGAGCTGCGGTCGACCGGTGAGGACGCCAGGGCCGCGAGCCGCCGGGCGTGCTCGAGGAGGTCGCCGGCCGCCCAGTTCGGGTCGGCGGCGGAGGGCGTCAGCATGGCGGCACCGTAGAGCGCCTACCGGACGGAACCCCTCAGTTTGCAGCGACGATGCGCAGGATCTCGTCCTCGAAGGCCACCACGTCGCCGTCGTGGAGCTGCCGCCCGCGGCGCTCCTCGGGCTCGCCGTTGACCGTCACGAGGCCCTCGCCGAGAGCGGCCTTCGCCTCGCCCCCGGAGTCGACGACGCCGGAGAGCTTCAGCAGCTGGCCGAGGCGGACCATGTCCCCACGGATCTCGATGTCGCGCACCCGGCGATCGTCGCAGACCGTCGCGCCGTCCGGCGGTGGCGTCGCGCCCGCGAGCGACGCCGGCGCGCGCGAGGGCCGACAGGGGGTGCGCCGCGGGCGCCAAGGTCTTTGTAAGACTCCGACACATCACGGACTCCAGTTCGTACTCGACGCCGGGTGGTTCCTCCCCGGCGCGGCCGACGGTCCCCCACGTCAGCGCCCTCGACGGGCTTCGCGGTACCGCAGCACTCGGTGTCGCGGTCGGTCACGTGTGGCTGTACGTGAAGGGCGACGGCGCCGCGCCGGACGGACGCCTCCTCAACGGGCTCCTGGGAGAGGGGCGCCTGGGGATGCCCCTGTTCTTCGTGCTCTCAGGCTTCCTGATCTTCCGGCCGTTCGCGGCCGCAGCGCTCGACGGCCGCGCGCAGCCGCGCCTGTGGCCGTACGCGCTGCGGCGCGGTGCGCGGATCGTCCCGGCGTACTGGCTGGTGATCCTCGCCTCCGCGCTCCTGCTGGCGTTCCTCGAGCACCCCGCGGCGCAGCCGGCGTCCGAGGTCATGTCCTACCTGGTGTTCCTCCAGAACTACCGCGAGGGCACCCACGGCGGGATCGATCCGCCGACCTGGAGCGTGGCGGTCGAAGTCTCCTTCTACGTCGCCGTCCCGCTGCTCGGGCTCGCCGCCGCGCGGGCCTGCCGGCGGCTGCGTCGCCCGGCCGCGCGCCGGCGGGTGCTCGCGGCCGTGTGCCTGCTGATCGCCGCGCTCGGCTGCTGGCTGATCGGCCAGGGGACGCTGCACGGCTGGCCCGGCACGACGACCGACACCCTGCCCGTCCGGATGGGCTCGTTCGGCGCGGGCATGCTCGTCGCCGTCCTGACGCACGGTCGGCGGCTCACCGTCGGCCCCGCGACGGCCCTGGCCGCCGCCGGCGTCGCGCTCGTCGCGACCGAGACCGCCGCCCGCATCTACGGGCTCGGCCCCGAGGCCTGGCGCCAGGCGCTGATCGACACGCCCGTGACGATCGGCTTCGCGATGGTCATCGGCGCGATCGTGGCCGGCCGCCCGGTGGGCGCCGTGATCATGGAGCGCGGCCCGCTCCAGCGGTTCGGCGCGTACTCCTACGGCCTCTACCTCGTGCACTACCCGGTGATCAAGGTCCTGCGGTCGTTCGAGGCCTTCCCGCGCGACCCCGCCCTGGCGGTGCTCGTCGTCGTCGGGATCAGCCTCGCGCTGGCGATGCTGCTGTGGCGCTTCGTCGAGCGTCCGGCGATCGCCTGGGCGCACCGCCGCACGCCGTCGCGGCGCACCGCGACGCGGCCGGCCTACGCCAAGGCCGCGTCGGGCGACTGACGGGGCTGACCCGCGTGCTGCGGGCCGGCGGGTGACCGCGAGTCCTACCGACCGCCGGCGTGCCGTCGCCTTCAACGGGCCACCCGTCACGGCCGCGTGCTGCGGGCCGGCGGGTGACCGCGAGCCCTACCGACCGCCGGCGTGCCGTCGCCTTCAAAGGGCCACCCGTCACGGCCGCGCGAAGCGGACCGGCGGGTGACCGCGAGCCCTACCGACCGCCGGCGACGGCGGGGAGGATCTGCAACTCCTGGCGGTCGGTGACCGCCGTGCCGAGGCCGTCGCCGAAGCGGATGTCCTCGCCGTCGAGATAGACGTTGACGAATCGGCGCAGGTCGCCGGCGTCGTCGGTCAGGCTCGAGCGGAGCTCCGGGTGGGCGGTGAAGAGGGACTCCAGGGCCGTCTGGACCGTGGTCCCCTCCGCCTTGACCGTGCCTTCGCCGCCGGTGGCGGCGCGCAGCTGGGTCGGGATCTTGAACGTGACTTCGGCCATCAGACCGACACCTCCGTGCGGTGTTCCGCGGTCGCTTCGAACTGGTCGAAGTTGGCGTCGATCTCGCGGCACTCGAAGGAGCCACGGACCGCATCCAACGTCTTGAGGCCCTCGCCCGTGATCACGATGACCACGCGCTCGTCGGCCCCGATCCGGCCGGAGTCGGCGAGCTTCTTGAGCACCGCCGTCGTCACCCCGCCGGCGGTCTCGGTGAAGATGCCGGTCGTCCGCGCGAGCAGCGCGATGCCCGCGCGGATCTCGTCGTCGGTGACCTGGTCGATCGTGCCGGCCGTCTTGCGGGCCAGCTCGATCGCGTAGGGGCCGTCGGCGGGGTTGCCGATGGCGAGGGACTTGGCGATCGTGTTCGGCTTGACCGGACGGCAGACGTCCTGGCCCTGCTCGAACGCGTGGGCGACCGGGTTGCAGCCGGCGGCCTGCGCGCCGCTCATGATCGGCAGCGCCTTGTCGGCGTCCAGCAGCCCGAGCTCCTGCCACTCGGCGAAGCCCTTGCCGATCTTCGTGAACAGCGACCCGGAGGCGATCGGCGCGACGATGCGGTCCGGCGTCTGCCAGCCCAGCTGCTCGGCGATCTCGTACGCCAGGGTCTTGGAGCCCTCGGCGTAGTAGGGGCGCATGTTGACGTTCACGAACGCCCAGTCGGGCCGCTCGCCGGCGATCTCGGTGCAGAGCCGGTTGACGTCGTCGTAGTTGCCGCGGACGGTGACGACCGTGGCGCCGTAGACACCGGTCGCGAGGATCTTCTGCTCCTCGAGGTCCGCCGGGATGAAGACGTAGACGGGCATCCCCAGGGCGGCGCCGGCGGCGGCCACCGCGTTGGCGAGGTTGCCGGTCGACGCGCAGGCGAGCGTCGTGAAGCCGAGCTCCTTGGCGCGGGCGGCGGCGACGGCGACGACGCGGTCCTTGAAGGAGTGCGTCGGGTTGGCGGCGTCGTTCTTCACCCAGACCTCGCGGAGCCCGAGCTCCTTGGCGAGGTTGTCGGCGCGCACCAGCGGGGTGCTGCCGGCCGGCAGGCCCTCGAGTCCGGCCGTCTGGCCCGGGCCGCTCGCGGCCAGCACGGGCACGCGGTCGACGGGCAGGAAGTCGGCGTAGCGCCAGATGTTCTGCGGGCCCGCCTGGATGCGACGGCGGATGGCCTCGGGGTCACCCTTGGAGGGGTGCTCCTCGTACTTCACCTCGAGCGGACCGAAGCACTTCGAGCAGACGAAATGCGCCTCGAGCGGGTACGTGCTGCCGCACTCGCGACAGGTCAGGGAACTGGCAGACATGGGCTGAACTCCTCGTCGGTCCTCCGCCGAAAGGGTGTGGCGGAGGTCCGTACTGGTCCAGCCACACATCTCTCTGGAATTGGCACCTCTCCGCGTCGGCGATTTCGCGGTGGTTGCCGGGGGTTCAACGGGCCAGTCCCTCCCCCCCTCTGGATGTGTTGATCGGTGCTCGTTGCGGAGCGTATCAATGAACCCCGGATGTCCGGGCTGTGCAGCACGTCCGCGGGCGCCACGAGCCTCGCCCCGGTCCGACGCACCCCCTGCCCGGGACGCTCGGGGCGGCGAGGCCCCCCGCCTATCCCGTCAGCGGGCGACCGCGTCGACGGTGTGGTCGACGCGGGCCAGCAGCGACACGTGCGGCAGGCCCTGGTGGCCGAACAGCGCGCGGCGCCCGAGGGCGAAGGCGCGCTCCTTCAGGGTGTCCTCCGGCGGGTGGCCCTCGCCCAGGCGGATCACGTACGGGCGGCTCTGCTTCTCGACGACGAAGCCGGCGGCCCAGACCATCCGGCGGTGCGCCGCGAGGTTGGGGTGCCACCACTGGACGAGGCCCTCGTCGGCCTCGAGCAGCGCGACGGCGCGACGCGGATGCTGGAGCGTCGCGCGGACGCGGAGCATCTCGGCGGAGAGGAAGTGGCCGGTCGTGACCTTGCGGATCGCCTCCATCGCCTTGACGGGGTTCTGCAGGTGCAGCATCAGGCTGCCGCAGATCGCGAAGTCGAACTCGCCGACCTCCTCGACCGAGAGGTCGTAGACGGAGATCGCGCGGCGTTCGACCTTCGAGCCCAGCAGCCGGTGAGCGGTCGAGAAGCCGGCGGCCTTGTCCTCGCCGACCATGCCCTCGAGCGCCGGGGTGGCGAGCGGCCGGCCGCGGGTGGGGATGTCCCACTGCGACTGGTCCTTCAGGTCGATCGCGACGACCTCGGACGCGCCGCGGCGCTCCATCTCGAACGCGAGGTGCCCGTCCCACGTGCCGACGTCCAGGCAGCGCTTGCCCCGCAGGTCCGGCCACGGCATCGTGTCGATGATCGGCCGCAGGTCGAACCAGCCGGGCGTCGAGATCCCGTGGGGCAGATCGATCGAGTGGTACCAGAGCGGCACCGCGTCCACGGCGGCGCGCACCTCGGCGGCGGTGGGGGCGGCCGCGGGCGCGGTCGAGGGAGTCATGGGCGTGCACGGTACAGAGAGAGGCGCGGAGTAGACTGGTAGGACCGTGCCCGCCGTCGACGACGAACCCCTCAGTCCCGATGCCGACGTTTCCCCGTCCGCGCTTCGGGTTCGGCTCCCGGCCCGCTGAGACCACCTCCTCGGGCCAGGGCGAGCCCGACACGCCACAGATCGACATCGTCGAGGCCCATGGTCTCCGGTGGATCAACCTCGGCCGCTCCAGCCGCGTCGAGATGGCGTGGCTGCACGAGCACTTCGACTTCCACGCGCTGGACTACGAGGACGTCTCGTCCCGCAACCAGCGGCCGAAGGTCGACAAGTACGACGACTACCTGTTCATCGTGCTGCACTTCCCGGACTACGACAAGAACGTCGGCCGGCTCAACGCGCTCGAGCTCGACGTCTTCATCGGGCCGGACTTCGTCATCACGATCCCCAACCGGCCGCTGCGGACGATCGACTACCTGTTCTCGCGCGTCGAGGATCGCGAGGAGGAGCGCGAGCGCCACTTCTCCCGCGGCGCCGGCTACCTGCTCTACCGCATCGTCGACGAGTGCGTGGACGCGTCGTTCCCGATGCTGCGCAAGATCGGCAACAAGCTGGAGAGCCTCGAGGAGGACATCTTCGAGGGCCGCTCGAAGGAGATCGTCCGCGACATCTCCAACGTGAAGCAGGAGATCATCAACTTCCGCAAGATCGTCCGGCCGCAGCGGACGGCGCTGAAGGACCTCAACGCGGCGCGGCGCTACCTCGTCGAGGACGAGGAGCTCTACTTCGACGACATCAACGACGCCTCCGAGCGCGTCTGGGACATGCTCGAGAACTTCAAGGAGGTCGCGGAGGCGCTCGAGGGCTCCAACGAGTCGGTGCTCGCGCACGCCCAGAGCGACTCCCTGAAGGTCCTGACCGCGATCACCGTGATCGTGCTGCCGCTGACGCTGATCGCATCGGTCTTCGGGATGAACGTCAAGGTTCCGGGCGAGGCGGACTCCGGCGCGTTCTGGGTCCTGATGGGGGTCATGGTCACGATCCTCGTGAGCATGGTCTGGTGGTTCCGCCGCAACGACCTGCTGTAGGGCGCCGCGGCGGCCGGGATCACGCCGCAGCTCGGCTCGCGCTCCGCCTAGGCACGGTTCCCGCCCCGCGGGTCTCGGCGCCACAGTGTCGCGGGCGCCGCGGTGGACCGCGGTGCGGGTGGCGGTCAGGCCTCGCGGCGCAGGAGCACGTAACAGAACTGCGTGCCGCGGCCGACGACGTTGGCCACCGCGGTGCCCGACTCCTGCGCCACCGCGGCGAGCCGCGCCAGGTCGACCGCCGAGCCGCGCCAGGCCGGGTCGTCCTGGCCGCGGGGCTCGGTGCCGCGCAGGCGCGCGACGGCGCCGCGGAGGCCGCCCGCACGCGGGAGGTCCATCTCGTGGACGGCCGGGTCGTCGGAGACCTGGAACGCCGCCCAGCCGCCCGGGCGCAGCACCCGGCCGATCTCGCGCACGTAGCCGAGCGTGATCTCCGGGTCGGGGATGTGCTGGAAGACGACGACGGAGAAGACGACGTCGACGCTCGCGTCCGCGACTCCGGTCAGGCCCGTCCCGTCGCCCACCAGGAGCTCGACGTTCTGCAGGTCACGCAGCTCGTGCCGGGCGAGCTCGACCATCTCGGCGCTGACGTCGATGCCGGTCACCTGGCGGGCCTTCGCCGCCGCCGCCCGGGTCATCCGGCCGACGCCGCAGCCGATGTCCAGCAGGGCGTCGTCGGGGCCGATCTCGGGCGCGCCGACCGCCTCGAGGATCGCGTCGAAGTCCCGCCGGCCCTTGGTCCAGAAGTCGTCGGGGTCGTCGGACGCGTACGAGCCGGTCTTGTAGTCCAGCCGGTTGTCGACGTAGAACAGGGCGTTCTCGCGGGCCCGCTCGTCCCAGAACCTCGCCATATGCCCGGAGTCGTTCACGCGCGCCACTCTACGGGCTCTCCCTCGCCCGGCGTCGCGTTCTGGTCGGCCGATCCCGCGACCCCGTCGACGGCGTCCGGCGCGTCCGTCGGCACCGGGCGCGAGGTAGCGTGTCCGGCGTGCCCGACCCCGTCGTCACCGTCGTGGTGCCCGTCCGCGACGCCGCAGCGGACCTCGCCGGTCTGCTGGGCGCGCTGGGGCGGCAGGTGGGCGCCCCGGCGTTCGAGGTCGTGGTCGCCGACGACGGCTCCCGCGACGACGTCGCCGCCGTCGTGCGGGTCGCGCCGATCCCCGTGACGCTCGTGCGCCTGCCCGTCGCAGAGGGGCCCGCTGCGGCCCGCAACGCCGCGCTCGCCGTCGCGACCGGCGAGTTCGTGGCGTTCACCGACGCCGACTGCGCGCCCGTGGCGGGGTGGTTGGCGGCGCTCGTCGCGCCGCTGCGGGGTGGGCGGGCGGTCGTCCAGGGCCCGATCCGGGTGCCGCCGGGCGCCGACGTCGGCCCGTTCGACCGCACGGTCCAGCGGCCGATCCCGAGCGGCCTCCACGAGACGGCGAACCTGGCGGCGCGTCGCAGCGACGTCGTGGCGGTGGGCGGCTTCTCCGCAGGCCCGCGCCCGCAGGGCGGCAAGGAGATGGGCGAGGACGTCGCCTTCGGCTGGGACCTCGTGCGCGCCGGTGCGCCGCTGATCTGGGCGCCCGACGCGGTGGTCGAGCATCCGGTGACGCCACGCGGATGGCGCGGTGCGGCCCGGGAGCGGGCGCGGGCCGGCGCGTTCTGCCGGATCGTGGCGCGCTGTCCCGAGGTCCGCTCGACCGTCCTGAAGCGCGGCGTCTTCCTCGGCGCGCACCGGCCCGGCTGCGACCTGGCGGCCGCGGGCCTCGTGCTCCTGGCCCTGGGACGGATCACGGGGTCGCGCCGCGCGTCGCGGCTCGGCGCGGCGGCCCTGGCGCCCTATGCGGTCGGGCTCGAGCGGCGGTCCCGTGGGCTGGGCCGGCGGGCGCAGCCCGCGTTCGCGGCCGGGCTCCTGGCCGGCGACGCGGTCGAGACCGCGTCCCTGGCCGCCGGGTGCCTGCGCACCGGCACGATCGTCCTCTGACGGCGATCCCGGCGGTCTCGGGCCGTGCCGGTCGCCATGCGCGACCGAGCGGACGGACCGGAGCGAACCGTCCCCGGCCGGGGACGGCCCTGCAGGGGCGGCGCTGAGATCGGCGCCGAGACGCCCTACCTCTTCTTGGCCGCGGCCTTCTTCTTCTTGGCCGCCGCGGCCTGCTTCTTCGCGGCGGCGTCCTTGCGGGCCAGGGCCAGGGTACGCACGACGCTGATGTTCGTGTTGCGCGTGACGGCCTTCGCGCCGGGCGACGTGCCGGTGAGCCGCACGCGCGCGGTCACGCTGCGACGGGGCGTCAGGTAGGCGATCTGGCGCGCGGCCAGCGGGACCAGCACCGTGGCGAAGGTGCTCTTCTTCGTCGTGACCTTGTACGACGTCGCCTTGGACGCCACGCCGCCGAAGGTCAGGCGCACCGTGCCCTTGCAGGCCGTCGTGGCGCCCGTGCAGCGGATCTTCACCGGGACGCGGCCCCGGGCGTCGGGACGGACCGCCAGGCTGCGCAGCGAGATCGCCAGACGCTGGGGTGCGACGACCGGGGCGGGCGGCGTGACGGCGACCTGCGGCGTGAGCGCGGCGCTCGCGGCCTTGGCCTTGGCCGCCTGCTTGAGCATCCAGTCGGCGGCCTCCGTGTAGATCTTGCGGGCCTCCGTGGCCTCGGCGCCGCCGGGCGAGCCGTCGAGGAACGTGGAGTAGAGGTTGTGGGCCGTCGGCAGCGAGTCCTGGCCGTCCAAGGCCGCGTGGACGTAGCGCACGGTCGTCCGGTTCGGGATCTTCGAGCGGATCGACTCGCCCTGGCGGTCGCCGACGGAGCGATCCGCCGCGCTGCCGTCGGGGTTCGGGCCGGCCTCGATCGCGAACAGGTCGCCGATCCGGTTGGTCTGGGTCGACGGGTCCAGCCGGGAGACGTTGTCCGGGTGCTCGGGCGTGTTGAACCACTCCCGCACCGCGGTCTGTGCGACCTGGCCCTGGAAGAAGTCGCCGAGCGTGATGCCGCGCAGCTCGCTGGAGTCCTGGAAGAAGGCCTCCATGTCGAGCGGACCGCCGTCGGAGACGACGCACTGCGTGATGTCCGGCCGGAGGATCTGGAGCATCGCGGCGAGGTGGCCGCCCGACGACAGGCCGTAGACGCAGATCGGCACGCCCGGGTTGTCGGTGTGGACCTTGCCCAGCGCGGCCCCGAGGTCGGCGATCTCCAGCGGGACGGCTCCGGCGAAACCGCCCTCGCGGCTCGTGATCACGTGGACGCTGATCCCCTTGGACTGGGCGAGCTTGGACCACCAGTCCATGTAGCCGTAGAGGTCGAGCAGCGTGTTGGTGCCGGCGCCCCAGCCGCCGCCGGGGATGGCGACCATGATCATCTTCTGGTCGGTGGCCTGCCAGACCTTGCCGGGCTGCGGCAGCGCGAGCGGCGCGAACTCGGACCACGTCGCGGGAGCAGCGGAGGCGCCGGACGGCAGTGCGGCGGCGACGCCGATCGTCAGGGCGCCGCCCAAAAGCACGCGGCGGGCGCGGCGGAGGCTCGGTGAGCGGTGGGAGGCGGAAGGATGCATGGGCGTACGACGTTCTGGCGGGACGGGGAACCGGTCGCCACGGTACCAGTGATGCCCGCCACTTCGGCGCAGACGACGGGGCCAGTCCGTCCGCTCCCCGGGCGGCGGCGGACCGTCGGGCGTCCAGGCGCGCTGGACGCTCAGACGTCGTCGCGACGCACGAGGACGAGGCACCGGGCGCTGCCGGAACCCTCGATCCGCTCGACGATCAGGTCCGCCTGGTGCGCGAGCGCCGCGAGGGTCTCGAGATCGATTGCGGCGCCGTGCCACAGCGGGTGGCCGATGACGTGCACGGGGAGATCGTCCTCTCCCGGCAGCGCGAGCGGCTGTGGGCCCGAGCGGACGTCGAACGCCGCGATGCCGCCGGGGCGCAGCAGCCGGCCGAGCTCGTCGATCGCGGCCGCGACGTGCTTCGCGGTCGGCAGGTGCGTCAGGACGCCGATCGCCAGCGCCGCGTCGATCGTGGCGGGGGGCAGCCGCGGCAGGTCGCCGGCGTCGGCCGTGTGCCAGGTGACGTTCTCGACGTCGCGGAGCCGGGCCTGCGCCACCTCGAGCATCCGGGGCGAGATGTCGACGGCGAGCACCTCGTCCGCGCGACCGGCGAGCGCACGCGTCAGGCGTCCCACCCCGCAGCCGAGGTCCAGCGCGCGGGCGGCACCATCGGCGAACCAGCCGAGGTCGTGCTCCAGCGCGTGCAGGACGGCCTCGCCCGCGGCGTTGAACGTCTCGTCGTCGACGCGCACGCCTCCGGGAGTGGAGTAGCGCCGGGCGTCCTCCTTGGCCCGGGCGTCCCAGAAGCGGGCGATGCGACGGAGCTCGGGATCCTCGGGTGCGCTCACCGCGCCGATGGTACTTCGGCCCCCGGTCCGGCCGCTCGCGCGTAACGAGCGGCGCCCGGCGGTGTTGCTGAGAGTCGTGAACGTCTCCGCGCCCTCCCCCGACGCCTCCGCGCTCACCTCGTCCCGGCGCCGGCGTCTCGCGGTGATCGTCAACCCGAACGCGACGACCACGTCGCCGCGCCTGCGCAGCCTCGTGGTCCACGCGCTGTCGCACCGCTTCGAGGTCGAACCCGTCGACACCGAGGGACCGCGCCACGCCACCGAGCTGGCCCGGATCGCCGCGGAGTCCGGCGCGGACGCCGTCGTCACGCTCGGCGGCGACGGCACCGTCAACGAGGCCGCCAACGGGCTCGTGGGCACCGGGGTGCCCCTCGTGCCGCTGCCCGGCGGCGCGACGAACGTCTTCCACCGCCTGATCGGGATGCCGGGCGACATCGTCGACGCGACCGAGCACGTGCTGTCGCTCGCGGACCGCTGGGAGACCCGCGCGGTCGACGTCGGGCGGATCGGCGACCGCTGGTTCACCTTCGCGGCCGGGGTCGGCCTGGACGCCAGCGTCGTCGACCGCGTCGACCAGCGGCCGAAGCTCAAGGCACGGTTCGGGCCGTGGTTCTACGCCGCGGCGGCCGTGAGCACCTTCAACCGCCACTACGTCCGCCACCCGCCGCAGATGATCCTGGAGCTGCCCGACGGCCGCTCGCTCCCGGGCGTGACGGCGGTCTTCCAGAACGCCCCGGAGTTCACGTACTTCGCCAGCCGCCCCGTCCGCCTGCTCCCCGACCAGTCGCTGGACTCCGGCACGCTCGCCGGCGCGATCCTGCGCCACTCCCGCCCGACGGTCATGCCGGGGATCACGATCCGAGCGCTGATCCCGTCGCTGGACCTCGGCAGGCACCGCGCCGTCGAGGCGTTCCCCGGCCTGACCTCGGCGGTCGTGCGGACCGCGGACGAGCGGCCGCTGCCGTTCCAGGTCGACGGCGACTACGTCGGCGTCACGGACCGGGCCGAGATCGGGATCGCGCCCGGCGGGCTGCTGATCGTCGCCTGACGGGCGCGGCGGCCCGGGCGCCTCGCGGCGTGGCGTCGCCGGCCGGGGCGCGGGCCGGCCGGGGCGCGGCGGCCGGCGGGAACGCGCGGCCGGCGAAGGCGCAGGGCCGCCGGGCGCCTCAGCCCGCCTGCGGCGCCGTCGGGTCGGGCGTGACCTCGTAGGCGACGTGCAGGCGGCGCATGGCGCCCTTGGCGTTCAGGGTGTAGAAGGCGCGCTTCTCGATGCGGAAGCCCGCCTGGTGCAGCCACTGCCAGAGGCCGGCGACGTTCGCCTGCCACCAGCCGTAGTCCGTCCAGCCGGTCTGGAGCTTCGCGGCGGCGCGGCGCGGGGACGCGAGCGAGAGGCGGACGTTGACCTCCTCCGCGACCAGCAGGCGACCGCCGGGGGCGATCACGGTGCGGACGGCCTCGAGTGCGCCGACGGGGTCGCGGACGTGGAGCAGCAGGTCGGAGAGGACGACGTGGTCGAACGGCCCGCCGACGGTCGCCGGCGAGATGTCGTAGATCGGCGTCAGCGCCCGGCGGACCTTCGAGTCGCGCAGCTTCGCCGCGATCTTGAACCGCTCGCCCGGCTCGGCGTCGCCGCCGTTGGCCAGCAGGTGCGGACGGTTGCGGGGCGGCCACTCGGCCTGGTCGAACGTCTCGAGGTCCACGGCGGCGACCTCGGACGCGCCGCGCTCCTCCATCGCGAACGCGAAGTACCCGTCGAACGTGCCGACGTCGAGGCAGCGCTTGCCCGACAGGACGGCCGGCAGCAGCTTCGGCGTCATCTCCCGGTGGTCGACCGTCCCGTCGGTGAAGCGCCCGGGCGCGACCTCGATCGTGTGGTACCACGGCTGCCCGAGGGCCTGGGCGAGCAGCGCCTCGCGGTCGGGGGACGCGGCGGGAGCGGTGGTGTCGGAAGGCGGCACGGTCCGGGAGGTTAATCGGGAGCCCTGCGGGACGTCGATCCCACGAGGACGCCGTCGACCGGCAGGACGTCGAGCACGTACGGGCGGCTCACCGCGTCCCCTGCGCCCGGACGGCGCCGGACGGCAGGCGGCCTGGCGACGAGGCACGCCTCAGGGTGCCCCGAGCCCTCACACCGTACGGTCCGCCTCGCCCCGAGAAGCTCGGGGCGAGGCCCGCACGTCCTCCCCCTCAGACCGACGGGGTGATCCGGAACGCGTCGAAGACCGACTCGGTGTTGCGGAGGCGGTTGATCGTCGTGCGCAGGACCTTGGTGTCCCCCACCTCGACGACGAAGCGGTTGCGGACCATCGGCGGCGTCGTCGTGCAGACGGCGGAGACGATGTTGACGCCGGCCTCGGCGAAGACCCTCGTCAGGTCCTCGAGCAGGCGGTGACGGTCGTAGCCGTCGACCTGGACCTCGACCTTGAACGACTGCTGGTGCTGCCCGGCCCAGTCGACCGGGACGAAGCGGTCCGGGTCCTTGCGCAGCTGCTGCGCGTTGGGGCAGTCGTCGCGGTGGATCGTGATGCCGCGGCCGAGCGAGACGTAGCCGACGATCGGGTCGCCGGGCACGGGGCGGCAGCACTTGGCCATGCGCAGCATGACGTCGCCGACGCCGTCGACGGAGACGCCATAGCTCTTGGCCGAGCCGGTCGGCTGCCGGCGGACGACGTCCGGGCGCAGCAGCGCCTCGACGGGGCCCGCGGGCTCGTCGTCGGCGGCCTCGCCCTCCTTGAGGTGCTTGAGGACCTTGTTGACGACGACGTGCGGAGAGACCTTGCCGCCACCGAGGGCGATGTAGAAGTCATCGCCCTTCCGGTAGCCCATCTCCTTGATGACGTCGGCCAGGAGCGGCGAGCCGACGAGGCGCTGGGCCGGCAGTCCGGCCTTGCGCAGCTGCTCCTGCAGGAGCTCGCGGCCGAGGTGCTCGGAGTCCTCGCGGCCGGCGGCCTTGAACCACGCCTTGATCTTCGACCGCGCCCGGCTGGTCTGGGCCAGCGTCAGCCAATCGCGGGACGGGCCGCGCTCGCGGTTGGCGGTCAGGACGTCGACGATGTCACCCGAGCGCAGCGTGTAGCTCAGCGGGACGATCTTGCCGTTGACCTTGGCGCCGACGCAGCGGTGACCGACGTCGGTGTGGACCTCGTAGGCGAAGTCGACGGGCGTGGCGCCGCGGGAGAGCGACTTGACGTCGCCCTTCGGCGTGAAGACGTAGACCTCGTCCTCGAACAGGGCGACCTTCAGGTCGTCCATGAACTCCTGCGGGTCGTCGTTGTCCCGCGACGTGTCGAGCATCGCCCGCAGCCACGTGAAGCGATCGCCGTCGGAGCGGATCTCGTCGACCGACGGGGTGCCCGAGCCGTTGGTGCTCGTCGCGCCCGTCGCGCTGTCCTGGGGGGAGCGCTGCTTGTAGATCCAGTGGGCGGCGACGCCGAACTCGGCCGTCCGCTGCATGTCCTGCGTGCGGATCTGGATCTCCAGCGGCTGGCCCTCGGGCCCCACGACCGTCGTGTGCAGCGACTGGTACATGTTGGCCTTCGGCATCGCGACGAAGTCCTTGAACCGCCGCGGGAGCGGCTTCCACAGCGAGTGGATGACGCCGATCGCGCCGTAGCAGTCGTTCACCGAGTCGACCACGACACGCATCGCCGTCAGGTCGTAGATCTCGTTGAACTCCCGGCCCTTGCGGGTCATCTTCTGGTAGATCGAGTAGAAGTGCTTGGCCCGGCCGGAGATCTCGGCCTCGATGCCGACGCCCTCCAGCTCCTTGGCCAGGTACTCGCCGGCGGCGGCGACGTAGACCTCGCGCTCGCCGCGCTGCTGGTTCACCAGCCCCTTGATCTCCTGGTACTTGCGCGGGTGCAGGGTCGCGAACGCGAGGTCCTCGAGCTCCCACTTGATCGCGTGGATGCCGAGGCGGTGAGCGATCGGCGCGTAGACCTCGAGGGTCTCCTTCGCGATCTCGAGCTGCTTCGGCCGCTTGTGCGCCGCGAGCGTGCGGGCGTTGTGCAGCCGGTCGGCGAGCTTGATGAGGATGACGCGGACGTCCGCGGCCATCGCCACGACCATCTTGCGGTAGTTCTCGGCCTGCGCCTCGTCTCGCGAGGTGAAGGCGATGCCGTCGAGCTTCGTGACGCCGTCGACCAGCAGCCGCACGGTGCGGCCGTAGCGGGACTCGATCTCCTCGAGCTCGGCGGCGGTGTCCTCGACGGTGTCGTGCAGGAGCGCCGCGACGACGGCCTCGGTGTCGAGGTGCATCCCCGCGCAGATCTTCGCGACCTCGACGGGGTGGGCGATGAACGGCTCGCCCGACTTGCGGCGCTGCTCGCGGTGGTGCAGGCACGAGAAGCGGAACGCGTCGTCGACCCGATCGACGTCGATCGACGCGCGGTCCTCCTCGGCGTGCTCGGCGATCACGGCGTGCAGGTCCGCCCGGAGCGAGAGCTCCTCGGCCGTCAGGACCTCGCCCTCCTGGGCGGCCCCGGCGACGTCGTCTGCGTGGATCGGCGGCATCTGTGGTTCGTGGCCCGGCCCTCCCCCGCGGCCCGACGCCAGATCGGCGGCGGACAGGCCCACGCGGTCGCGCGAGCGCTCGTCGGTGACCGGTACTCGGCCACGGGCGTGGTCCACGGCGCCCGCGTGCAGGTCGTGGTCGCCGGGGGCGGTCACCGCGCCGGCACCGGGTCCGGTCGCGTCCCGGTCAGCCATGCGTGACGCTCCCGGCCGCGAGCGGCCCACGCGCGGGCCGTCGGCCCGTCCTCGAGCGGCCGGACGGGTCCGTCGCCCAGCGCGACCAGGCGCTCGGCGCGATCGACGACCAGCGCACCCGACTCCTCGAGGACGCGGAGGAGGATCCCGAGCCACCAGCCGGGGAGGTCGGGCTCGGCGAGGGCGCCCACCGGCGTCGGCCCGTCGCGGCGCACGCGGCGGTAGAGCGCGGTCGCCCCGCTCCGCAGGTCGTGTTCGCGTCCGATCGCATCTACGGTGAATCGTAGCTCAGGGTCCCCCCATGCCCTCCAGGCCTGCACGCCGGCCAGCACGTCGAGCACCGCGACGTGGGCCGCGTCGCTCGGCGGATCGAGCGCGACGAGGTGCACCGTGCCGTCGAGCGAGCGCGGCGTGCGGGCCACGCTCCACCAGTCGGTGAGCGCGAAGCCGCCGACGACGAGGCCCAGCGGGCCGGCGCGCCGGACGGCGTCGGCGACGACCACCGTCACGGGTTCCCCGGTGCCGACCAGCGCCGCGACGGCCGCCGCGGCCCCGGACTCCGAGCGGTCCGTGAAGCGGGCGGCCCAGGCCCCGCGGCCGCCGCCGGCCGGCGCGAGCGGCAGGCCGCCCTCGGCCTCGAGCACCGCCAGGGCGGCGTCGGCGGCGGCGCCGTCGAGCCGGTCGATCGCGTCCGGGGCGGGCGGGGCGAGCTCGCGGACCCGCAGGCGCGGCGTGACGTTGCCGCGGAAGGAATGGCGCTCCAGCACGTACGTCCCGGCGATCGGGCCGCCCGCGTAGGCAGCACCCTCGCTGGCCCCGGGAATCCGGTCCCGGCCGAACGCCACGGCCGCGATCCGCGAGGACCCGGACGCGAGCGTGAAGGCGATGTGGGCCCCGGCGGCGCCGAGCGGCCGCACGCCCTCCGCGCGGCCGGAGGGCACGAGCAGGACGGGCTCGGGGTTGCCCTCGCCGAACGGCCCGAGCGCGGAGAGCTCGTCGGCCAGCGCCATGCCCAGCTGGGCGCCGCCGACGACGGCGTCGACCTGCTCGGCGGGCTCCAGCGCGGCCTCGTCAAGGTGGACGTCCGCGTAGGCCCGCAGCGCGGCGGTGAACGCGGGGAGCCGGTCGGGGTCCAGCGCGAGGCCCGCGGCGGCGCGGTGGCCGCCGTGGCGGAGCAGGTGCTCGGCGCAGGCGTCCAGGCCGGCGAGCAGGTCGAAGCCCGGGACGGAGCGGGCCGAGCCGGTCAGCTCGTCGCCGTTGCGGCCCAGCAGCACCGCGGGGCGGCCGAAGCGCTCGACGATCCGCGACGCGACGATGCCGACGACCCCGGGGTGCCAGTCCTCGCCCGCGAGCACGTAGGCGGGCTGCGGACCCTGGGCGGTGGCCTGGGCGACGGCCTCGTCGAGGATCCGCCGCTCGACCTCGCGGCGGTCGAGGTTCGCGCGGTCCAGGCGGTCGGCCAGCCTGCGCGCCTCGTCCTCGTCGGCCGCGAGGAACAGCTCGACCCCCACGTCGGCGCGGCCGATCCGGCCGGCGGCGTTGACCCGCGGCGCCAGCCGGAACGCGACGGCGGTCGCGTCGATGTCGGCCGGCGGGGTGTGGGAGACGTCGAGCAGCGCGCGCAGGCCGGGGCGGCGCGAGTCCGCGATCGCGCGGAGGCCCTGGCGGACGATCCAGCGGTTCTCGCCCGTCAGCGGCACGACGTCGGCGACGGTCGCCAGCGCGACGATGTCGAGATCGACGTCCGCGTCCGCGGGGTCGTGGCCGGCGGCCTGCAGGAGCGCCCCGGCGAGCCGCCAGGCGACCGCCGCACCGCAGAGCTGCGGGTACGGGTAGCGCCCGTCGCCGGGGTGGACGATCGGGACCGCGGGGAGCACGCCGTCGGCGCGCGGGCGGTGGTGGTCGGTGACGACGAGCTCGAGGCCCAGCTCCGTGGCCAGCGCGGCCTCGTCGACGGACGTGATGCCGCAGTCGACCGTGACGACGAGCCCGGTGCCGTCGGCGGCCAGGCGCCGGACGGTGCGCTCGTTCAGGCCGTAGCCGTCCTCGACGCGGTGCGGCAGGAACCAGTCGGCCTGCGCGCCGATCTGGCGCAGCGCGCGGACGAGGGTCGCGGTGGCGCAGACGCCGTCGCAGTCGTAGTCGCCGTGGACGACGATCCGGGACCCCTGGCGGGCGTGGCGCAGGAGCACCTGGGCCGCGTCCTCGAGGCCCCGGAAGGCGCTCAGCGGCGGGTGCTCGTCCGCCGCGAGGAAGTGCGCTGCGGCGGCCGGCTCGGAGAAGCCCCGGCGGACCAGGACCTCGGCGCAGATGCGGCCGACGCCGAGGGCCTGCTGCAGGGCGGCGACCTGGGCGGCCGGCGCGGGCGGGATCTCGAAGCGCACCGGTGGAGGGTAGGCCCCGGGACGGACGGCAGGCCGCGCGGATGCGACCCCGCCCGCCGGGACCCTCTGCGTCTCAGGCGGCGTCGGTCGCGGCGGCCTCGCGGGCCTCGCGGCGGGCGCCGGCGAGCCAGAGCAGCACGAGCGCGATCAGGGTCCCGGGAATGCCGAGGAGGACGGTGCCGACGTCCGTCGCGTGCCGCGAGGGCATGTCGAACCCGGACAGCACCAGGCCGCCGATGATGCCGCCGGCGATGGCGACGGCGAACGCGCCGACGATGCCGCCCGCGAAGCGGTCGGGGACGAAGACGGTGAAGTGCCAGATCGCGAGCGCGATCAGGACCCAGACGAGGATCGCCATGTCAGACCTCCGTGGTGCCGCGCGGGGCGGGGTGCTGGTCGTGGGCGGGCATCAGCGCTTCTTCTTCCCGGGCTTGCCGGGCTTGGCGCGACGGACCGGGTCGTCCCGGAACGTCACCTCCTCCGGCGAGAGGTCCTTGGCGCGACGGACGGGGCCGCCCACCTCGGGCTCGGGTGCCGGCTTGGGCGCCGGGGCCGGCGCCGGCCGGCCGGCGGTCTGGGCGTTGGCCTCGTCGATGCCGAGGTCGGCCACCATCTGGTTGAACTCGGCGGCCGACACGGGCTGCCCGGCCTCGTCCGGCGCGGTGACGCGTGCGGCGCGGCGCTTCTTGGCCGCGTCGAGGTCGATCTCCTTGGCGGACGCCTTCTCCGGGTACGGCGGCAGCGTGCCGCCGTTGGCCGCGACGAGACGCGCCTTGCGGGCCTTGAACGCGGGGACGCGCTCCATCCACTCGGTGAGCACCGGGGCGGCGATGAAGACCGACGAGTAGGCGCCGGAGATCGTGCCGACGAGCATCGCCAGCGCGAAGTCCTTCAGCGTGTCGCCGCCGAAGATGAACAGGGCGAGCGTCGGCAGGCCGACCGAGAACGAGGTGATCAGCGACCGGCCGAGGACCTCGCTCATCGAGCGGTTGACGATCTGCGAGAACGCCGCGGACGGGAGCCGCTTGAGGTTCTCGCGCACGCGGTCGAACACGATGATCGTGTCGTACAGCGAGTAGCCGATGATGGTCAGGAGCGCCGCGACCGTGGAGGCGGTGACCTCGGCACCGGTGAGGGCGTAGATGCCCGCCGTGATCAGGAGGTCGTGGACGACGGCGATCAGGATCGGGACGGTGTAGCGGAGCCCGAACCGGAACCAGATGACGAAGGCGATCAGGATGAACGACGCGATGATCGCGATGACCGCGGTCTTCGCGACGGTCTCGCCGAACGTCGGGCCGACGGACGTCGTGCTGACGTCCTTGGGCTGGATGCCCAGCGACTTCTGCAGCGCGGTGTTGACCCGGCCCTGCTCGGCGGGCGTCAGGTCCTCGGTCTGGATCTGCAGCTTCTTTCCGCCGTCGACCTCCTGGATCTTCGCGTCGCCCTGGCCGATGGGCCGCAGCGCGTCGCGCACCTGGTCGACGTTGGCCTTCCGGCCCTCGGGGACCGTCGCGACGATCTGCGTGCCCGACTCGAAGTCGATCCCGAAGTTCATGCCGCGGGAGCCGACGGCGATCGCGCCGATGGCGAGGATCACGCCGGAGAGCGCGAAGAACCAGCGGCCGGCGCCGTTGAAGTCGAACCGGTGCCAGATCGGCTGCCGGTTGCGGGCGCCGAGCGCGCGCGGGCTGGACATCAGCTTCGAGCGCCCGAGGATGCCCAGGACCGCCTGCGTCAGCAGCACGGCCGTGAACATCGAGATCAGGACGCCGATGCCGAGGTTGAACGCGAAGCCCTTCGGGCCGGCCGTCGCCACCAGGAAGAGGACGAACGCGACGAGGAAGGTGATGACGTTGCCGTCGATGATCGCGGACAGGCCCTTGCGGTACCCGTCCTTGATCGCTCGAGGGACCGATCTCCCGTCCTGCATCTCGTCCTTGACGCGTTCGAAGATGACGATGTTGGCGTCGGCCGCCACGGCGATCGTGAGGATCAGGCCGGCGATGCCCGGCAGCGTCAGGACGATCGGGACGAGCTTGACGATCGCGAGGAAGAAGATCGTGTAGACGGCGAGGCCGCCGACGGCGATCAGGCCCAGGACGCGGTAGTAGCCGATCAGGAAGATGGCGACGATGCCGAAGCCGACGAGGCCGGCGACGAGCGCCTGGTCCAGGGCTTCCTGGCCCAGGGTCGCGGAGACCTGCTGCGACGAGATGACGTCGAGGCGCAGCGGCAGCGAGCCGGACTTCAGGAGGTTCGCGAGGCTCTTGGCCTGGTCGTACGTGAACGCGCCGGAGATCTGCGAGCCGGAGTTGCCGCCGATGCCCTCCGGGTACTCCTGGAAGTCGATCGTCGGGGACGAGATCGCCTGCTGGTCCAGGACGATCGTGAAGTGCTGGTTGCACGCCGCGGCCTGGTCCGTGCGGTTGAGGCCCCGGGTCGGGACGCAGTTCTCGGCGCCGCGCTCGGAGATCGCGCGGGTGACCTTCTTCCAGAGCTTGCGGCCGGCGCTCGTGAAGTCGAACGAGACGTTCGGCTGGTTGCTGCGGCCGAGGCCCGAGTCGACGCCCTGCGCCGCGTTCTTGATGTCCTTGCCGAGCAGGCCCGGGCGGTCCCGGATGATGAACCAGCGGTTGCCGGCCGGGATGATCTTGCCGTTGGCGTCGATGTTGTTCGCCGCCTGAATGACCCGGTAGCCCTCGGGCACCGCGACGAAGCGGCGCTTGCCGACGGGCTGGCCCTGGGCGTTCAGGAACGACCGGGCGATCGGGTCGTTGCGGATGTCCGCCTGCAGGTCGGAGATGCGCTCGGCGGGGACCGGGTTGTAGACCGTCTTCTTCTCGTCGTTGACGAGGTAGTACTGCGTGCGGGTCTGGGTCTGGATCGTGCCCGGCGGGTTGGTCTGCGCCTTGAGCTTCGACGCCCGCAGGACGGCGCCATATTGCGTCAGCGCGACCTGGTTGTTGATCTCGGCGCCGCCGGCGCCCGCGCCGCCCAGGTTGGCACCCGTCACCTGCGGGTCGGTCGGGTCGATCCGGCCGCCCGCGCCGACGACGTTGTCCTCCCAGTCGTAGAAGGCCAGCTGCGCCGTCGTGCCGACGCGGCGCTGGGCCTCCTCGGTGTTCGAGATCGACGGCAGCGAGACGACGATCTGGTCGTCGCCGGAGCGCTGGATCTCGGCCTCGCCGACGCCGAACTGGTTGATGCGGTCCTGCATCACGTCGATCGTGCGCTGGATCGCGTCGTCGTCGACGGTCGCGCCCTTGATCGCGCTCACTTGATAGACGAGCTGGACGCCGCCCTGCAGGTCCAGGCCCTTCTTGGTGGGCTTCGTCACCAGGACGACCACCGACGCGATGACCAACAGCGCGACGAAGACGAGGATTATGGACTGGCGGCGACGATCGGTCATAACGCAGCGGCCAGCGTACCGAGCGGCCGGGAACGCCGAGCCGCGGCCCCCGGGCCGTCGTCTGGCGTGTCGCCGCGGGTCGCACGGCGGTCACCGGATCTTCAGGAATCCTTCAGGATTCGGGCGTCTCCAGACCGAGGTGCTCGTAGGCCAGCGGCGTGGCCGTCCGGCCCCGGGGCGTGCGCTGCAGCAGGCCCTGCTGGAGCAGGTACGGCTCGTAGACGTCCTCGATCGTGTCGGCCTCCTCGCCGACCGCGGCGGACAGCGTCGACAGCCCGACGGGGCCGCCGGCGAACATCGCGCAGATGCACCGGAGGATCTCGCGGTCCAGGCGGTCCAGGCCCAACGCGTCGACGCCGAGCAGGTCCAGGGCGTCCGCGGCGGCGGCGGCGGTGACGAGGCCCCCGGCCCGGACCTCGACGTAGTCGCGGACCCGGCGCAGCAGGCGGTTGGCGACGCGGGGCGTCCCGCGGGCGCGCAGCGCCATCGCCCGCGCCCCCTCGTCGTCCACCTGCATCCCGAGCAGCCCGGCCGAGCGGCGGACGATCGACACCAGGTCGTCGAGCTCGTAGGGCTCCAGGCGCTGCTGGTGGCCGAAGCGGTCCCGCAGCGGCCGCGTGAGCAGCCCGGCGCGGGTCGTGGCGCCGACGAGCGTGAACGGCGGCAGGTCCAGCGTGACGATCCGGGCGCCGATGCCCTGGCCGATCGTGACCGGTAGCTGCCGGTCCTCCATCGCCGGGTAGAGCGTCTCCTCCAGCGCCTTCGGCAGCCGGTGGAGCTCGTCGACGAAGAAGACGCTGCCGGGCTGCAGGGCCGTCAGGAACGCGGCGACGTCGGCCTTGCGCTCCAACGTGGGGCCGGCGGTCGGGACGAACGGGGCCTCCATCTCCTCGGCGATGATCCGGGCCAGGGACGTCTTGCCGAGGCCCGGGGGCCCGGCGAGCAGGACGTGGTCGAGCGTCTCGCCCCGGCCGCGGGCGGCGTCGATGGCGATCTTCAGCTGCTCGCGGACGTGCGTCTGGCCGACGAACTCGTCGAGGCTGCGCGGACGCAGCGAGAGGTCCTCGGCCTCCTCCCCCGGCAGCGGCTCGGGCGTCGGCAGGCGCAGCTCGTCGCCCGCATCGCCGCCGTCGGGCGTGCGGATGCCGGCGCCGGGCGTCCAGGCCGCGTCCGCGTCCCCGCGCCCCCCCGGCGTCCCCCGCCCCGCGCCCGGCCCGAGCCCGTCGCCGCCGGGGGTCACGAGCGGGACCTGCGCAGCGCGTCGGCGATGATCGCCGCGGCCGTGTCGCCGTGGGCGACGGCGAGGAGGGTCTCGACCTCCTCCGGGGACAGCCCGAGACCGAGCAGGCCATCGCGGGCCTCGTCCGTGGGCGTCGCCGTCACGACGCCGCGGGCCGCGCTGCCCGTGCCGGTGCCGACGGCCGAGCGGCCGGCGAGCTTGTCCTGCAGCTCCGAGACGATGCGCTCGGCGGTGCGCTTGCCGACGCCGGGCACCTGCTGCAGGCGCTTGGCGTCGCCCGACGCGATGCTGGTGGCGACCTCGTCCGGGCCGCCGGAGGAGAGCACGGCCAGCGCGAGCTTCGGGCCCACCGCCTGGACCGTCAGCAGCAGGTGGAAGAGGTCGCGTTCGGGCTCGCTGCCGAAGCCGAAGAGGGTCAGGGCGTCCTCGCGCACCGCGAGGTGGCAGAGCAGCGTCGTGTCCTGCCCCGCGGCCGGGAGCGCGGCGAGCGTCGTGTTGGAGCAGTTGAGGACGTAGCCGACGCCGCCGGGGGTCAGCAGGACGACGCTGCCCTGCCCGCGCTCGTGGACGGCGCCCCGCAGGAGCGCGATCACCGGGCCACCGCGGCGCGCAGCGGCGCGTGGTTGGCGTGGCAGATCGCGGCGGCCAGGGCGTCGGCGGCGTGGTCGGGCGTCGGCGGGGTCGCGAGGCGCAGGAGCATCTGGACCATCCGCTGGACCTGCGCCTTGTCGGCCGCGCCGCTGCCGCAGACCGCGCCCTTGATCTGCTGCGGGGTGTAGTCCAGGCAGACGACGCCGCGCTGGGCGGCGGCCAGGAGCACGACGCCGCGCGCCTGCCCGACGGCCAGGGCGCTCGAGGCGTTCTTGCCGAAGTACAGGCTCTCCATGGCGAGCGCGACGGGCTCGTGGTGGTCGATCAGCGCGCAGACGGTGCGGTGGATGTCCTCCAGCCGCAGGCCGAGGTCGGTGCCTGAACGGGTCGTGATCACGCCGCCGTCGAGCGCGACCATCGCGCTCCCGCGTCGTTGGACCACGCCGTAGCCCGTGTTGGCGAGGCCAGGATCGATGCCGAGGACGGTCACCACACCGCCATTCTGCGCGGAGGGTCGGACGCCTTCCCACGAACAGCTGTTCGTACCGACGATCACCGTTCGGCGGCCCGGAGGATCACGCGCCGGACCTCGGCCTGGAACGTCCGCTCGTCGAGGCCCGCCGCCGTGGCCAGGCCGCCGGCGCGCAGGCGGGAGCGCAGGGCCGCGTCGCCGGACAGCCGGGTGACGGCGTCGGCGACGGCGCCGGGATCGTCCACGGGGACGACCAGGGCGTTCTCGCCGTCGCGGAGGTACTCGGCCTGCCCGCCGATCGCCGTCGACACGACGGGGACGCCGAAGGACATCGCCTCGACCGGCACGAGCCCGAACGGCTCGGACCAGCGGACGGGGAAGACGAGCGCGTCGTGCGCGGCGAAGAGGGCCGGCAGCGCGCTGCGGTCGACGGCGCCCCGGAGCGCGAGGCGGTCCCCCACCCCCAGGCGGTCCGCGCGCCGGCGCAGGTCGTCCGCGACGGCCTCGTCGCCGCCGCCCACGACGGTCAGCGTCACGTCGTGGGGCAGGCGGCGGAGCGCGTCGACGACGACGTCCACGCCCTTGCGGTGGTCCAGCCGCCCGAGGCAGAGCAGCCGGCCGCCCCACGGGCGCTCGGGGGCCGGGGCATCGGGAAGCGGGACTCCGGGCGCCACGACGTCCCACCCGGGCGGGATCGACTGCGTGCGGACCAGCTCGTCCGCGAGCCGCAGCGAGTTGAGGAGGACGGGCCCTTCGGGGCCCCGCGGACGGTCGCTGCCCAGGGCGCGGGCGATCGGCCCGCCTGCGCGGCGCAGCGGGCGCACGAGCCGCGCGAAGCGGTCGAACACCGGGCCGTAGATCGGCCAGCGGTCGTGGACGACGAAGACCGCGGGGACTCCGGCCGAGCGGACGGCGCCGACGAGCGAGAGGCTCATGCCGCCCATCGCCCAGAAGACGACGACGTCCGGCCGGTGCTCGGCCAGGTGGCGGCGCAGGAGCCGGTGGTTGTGACGCTCCAGCGCGAGGACCTCGCGGGCCCCGAGCCTCGGGAACTCGTGGTCGTCCCAGTACCAGCGCAGCTCGCGGTGGACGTCGGGGTCGTCGGCGAGGCCGCGGTCGGTCGCCGCGGGCTCCCGGTGGTCCGTCGCCAGGACGCGCACGGCCGCGCCCTCGGCCCGCAGGAGCTCGTCGACGCCGCGGTGGACGAGCTCGTACCCGCCGAGGTGGTGCGGCGGGTAGAGGCTCGAGATCGCGAGGACGCGCAGCGGCGCCCCGGTGCTCACGGGTCGGCCGCTAGCCGAAGACCCGCTCGAGGACGTCGTCGTCGACGTCGAAGTTCGCGTGGACCTCGGAGACGTCGTCGTTGTCGTCCAGCGCGTCGATCAGCTTGGCGAGCTTCTCGGCGGCCTCCTCGTCCAGCGGGGTGCGGACCTGGGGGCGGTAGACGAGCTCGGCGGACTCGTAGGCGATGCCGTCGGCGTCGAGCGCCTTCTGCACGTCGGGCAGGGCCGTCGGCTCGGTGACGACGACGAACGTGCCGTCCTCGTCCTCGATGTCGTCCGCGCCCGCCTCGATGGCGACCATCAGGGCGTCCTCGTCGTGCTTGGACCCGTCGACGACGATGACGCCCTTGCGGTCGAAGAGGTAGGCGACGGAGCCGGGCTCGCCGAGGTTGCCGCCGGCCTTCGTGAACATGTGGCGGATGTCCGCGCCGGTGCGGTTGCGGTTGTCGGTCAGCGCCTCGACGAGGACCGCGACGCCGCCCGGGCCGTAGCCCTCGTACATGACGTTCTCGTAGCTCGCGGCGTCCGCGCCGGCGCCCGTGCCCTTGTCGATCGCCCGCTGGATGTTGTCCTTGGGCATCGACGCGTCCTTGGCCTTCTGGACGGCCAGCGCGAGCGACGGGTTGCCGATGATGTCCCCGCCGCCGTCCTTCGCGGCGATGGTGATGTGGCGGCTGAGCTTCGTGAACATCTTGCCGCGGCGAGAGTCGACGATCGCCTTCTTGTGCTTGATGCTCGCCCATTTGCTGTGCCCCGACATGCCCTCCAGCCTAGCGCGGGGTGGCCCGGCGGAGGGGTCGCGGGCCGCGTGCGCGACCGGGCGGACCGGCCCGTGGCGCCGGGCGGCGAC
>NZ_JBFAPC010000027.1:0-45164 GCF_040675535.1 Patulibacter sp. NPDC049589
TCGCGACGGAGTACTACGCCTCCGTGCTGCTCGACCGCTCGGCCAAGAAGCCGCTAGGGCGGAGACACGTCCCGGCACGGCGGCCGGCGGTGGCGGTGGAGTGACCGCGCCGCGTGCGGGCGGAACGTGGCCCGCCGGCTCGCCGCCCGCGGGCTCTCCGCCGGCCGGCTCCCCGTCGGGGCCCGCGCGCCCCGGGGACGCCCCGCCCGCAGGAGGTCCCGGCACGACCCCGCCGACCGCCGGCGGCGCCCACGCCCCGCGCCCGGCCCGCCCGACCCGCCCGCTGCCGTCGTCCCCGGCGCCGTCCTCCCGCGCGGTCGACGAGGAGGCGTTCGCCGCGGTGCTGGCGGACCTCGACGCGCTCGTCGGCCTGGCCGAGGTCAAGCGCGAGGTGCGCCGCACCGCCCAGCTGCTGCGGATGCGGGCCCTGCGCGAGACCGCCGGCCTGAAGGTCGCCGACGTCTCGCTGCACCTCGTCTTCTGCGGCGGTCCGGGGACCGGCAAGACGACCGTGGCACGGCTCTACGGGCGGCTCTACCGCGCGCTCGGGCTGCTGGCCACCGACCGGCTGGTCGAGGTCGACCGCTCCGGGCTCGTCGCCGGCTACGTCGGCAAGACCGCCCCGCTGGTCAACGAGGTCGTCGACTCGGCGCTCGACGGCGTGCTCTTCATCGACGAGGCCTACGCGCTCTCGGGCGGCGGACCGTCCGATTTCGGCGGCGAGGCGATCTCCGCCCTGCTGAAGCGGATGGAGGACGATCGTCACCGCCTCGCCGTCATCTGCGCCGGCTACACGGTCGAGATGGAGACGTTCCTGGCGTCGAACTCGGGCCTGGCGAGTCGCTTCTCCGAGACCATCGCGTTCGCCGACTACGGCCCCGACGAGCTGCTCGCGATCCTCGAGCGGTTCTGCGCCGAGAGCGACTACGCGCTCGCACCACCGGCCCGCGCCGGCGCGGCGCACACGCTGGCGGAGTGGCACGACCGCCGCGACGACACGTTCGCCAACGCCCGCACGGTCCGCAACCTCTTCGACGACCTGATCGCCGCCCAGGCCGACCGGCTGCTCACCGCGGGTCCGGCGCCGGGCGCCGACGAGATGCGGCTGCTGACGGCCGAGGACCTGGCCGTCGCGATCGACTGATCAGGGGGCCGGCCCGCCCGCCGCCAGCAGCGCCGCCGCGGCCTGCCGCGCGGTCGTCGCGGGTGCCGGGGTCCCGGTGATCGCGGAGGTCACCATCGCGCCCTCCGCCAGCAGGACCAGCTGGTCGGCCAGCGCGGCGGGCCGCCCGGCCTCGGCGACGAGGACGCCGATGTCCCGGGCGAACGCCGCCTTGTGCGCGCGGGCCTCGTCGACCACGGCGTCCGACGTCGCGCCGAGCTCCCCGAAGATGTTGATCCACGCGCAGCCGCGGTAGCCGGCCTCGCCGAACCACTCCAGCAGCCAGTCGAAGACCGCGAGCAGCCGCTCGTCCGGGTCGGCGTGGGTGCGGACGTGGGCGGTGACGCGGCCGCGCCAGCGGACGTCGCGCCGACGCAGCATCGCGACGACCAAGTCCTCCTTGGACCCGAAGAGCCCGTACAGGCGCTTCAGGGGCACCCCGGCGCGGTCGCGGACGTCGTCCATCCCGACCGCCCGGACCCCGCGCTCGTAGAACAGGCCCTCCGCGGCGTCGAGGGCGCGGACGCGGGCGTCGGCCTCCTCGGAGGTGGGGGCGTTTGACGGGAGAACCACGGTTCTCTACCGTACAGCGCGCCGCTGAGAACCACCGTTCTCGCCCGGGTGCCGGGCGAGGAGGGGCGCTCCGCGGCCCTTCCCGAACCGCCCGACGAAGGCCCGCACATGAGCGATCGCCCGCCGCTGCCCCCGTTCACCGCCGAGACCGCGGCCAAGAAGGTCCAGGCCGCCGAGGACGGGTGGAACAGCCGCGACCCCCAGCGCGTGGCCCAGGCCTACACCGAGGACTCGGTCTGGCGCAACCGCGACACGTTCGTGCGGGGCCGCGCCGAGATCGAGGCGTTCCTCGCCGGCAAGTGGGAGCGCGAGCAGGAGTACGCGCTGCGCAAGGACCTCTGGTCGTTCACCGACGACCGGATCGCCGTGCGCTTCCAGTACGAGTGGCACGACGCCGAGGGCCAGTGGTGGCGCAGCTACGGCAACGAGCTCTGGGAGTTCGACGCCCACGGCCTGATGGCCCGCCGCGAGGCGAGCATCAACGACGTCGCGATCGCCGCGGCGGACCGCCGTATCCTCGGCCCGCGCCCGGAGGCCGAGCACGGCGAGACATTCCCGCTGCGCTGACCGGCGGCGTGCCCCCGGCCGCCGCCCGCGCCCGTCGGCCCGGGTCGGCCCCCCAGGTCGGGTCGATGGTCCTCCAGCGCGCCGAGATCCTGCTGCCCGGGGTGCGCGTGCTCGCCACGTCCTCGCGGCCGGAGACCGACGAGTGGGTCCTCGGCCGCGGCGCCGAGGCCACCGTGAACCACCGCGGCGACCTGCGTGCCGAGATCGCCGCGGCGGCGCCGGACGGCATCGACTGGATCTTCACGTCGCAGTCGGTCGGGCAGCTGACGCTCTACGTCGAGGTGCTGAACCCGTTCGGGCAGATCGTGACGATCGACGACCCGAAGGCCGTCGACGTCGTGACGCTGAAGTCCAAGGCGCTCAGCTGCCCGGTCCACCATGCGCCCGACCTGGTGGAGCAGCACCGCCTCCTGGCGAGGTGCCGGTCCAGCGCCGAGGTCAGGATCACGACGAGGCCGAGCTCGTCGGGGTGAGCGGGCCGCCGATCCATCGCGTCCAAGGTGGTGGCCAGGAGCGTGGCCATCCGCACCAGCGCCCTGACGCGGGCGTCCTCGCTCAGCAACGGGCGGACCTCTCTGTCACGGGTGGGTCACCTGCGTGCGCGTCCCGGTCCCCCCGCACGACGCGCGTGCGCCCCGGACCCGGTGCTCCGCTGCAGGCGAGCGGCCGGGGCTCGCCGAGGCCGTGATCGCGGCGGCGAAGGCGATGAGGCGCTCGCGGTCGTCGGGGGCGAGGGGATCGCACAGGCGCCGGACCCCCTGCCCGATCTCGGCGCCGGCCTCGGCGGCCAGCGATCGCCCGGCCTCGGTCAGGGCCACGCGGACCGCGCGCCCGTCGTCGGGACGGGTCGACCGCTCGACCAGACCGCGGCGGGCCGCGCGGTCCACGAGTCCCGTCGCACTCGACTTCTCGAGGCCCATGAGGTCCGCGAGCTCGCGCATCCCGACCTCACGGTCGCGGAGGATGCCCAGGAGGCGGGTCTGCACGGTCGTGAGGTCTCGCGACGTCGCGACGTCCGTGATCACGGCCTGGACGGCGAACGCCAGCTGCGCGAGGGCGTCGACGAGCGGATCGCCCTGGACGGTCGTCCCGGCGTCGGGAGGTGGGAGGTCGGGAGGTACGGGCACGGCGCTCCTGCTTGATGATGTTCGTGCCACGAACTATAGTGGTTCGTGCCACGAACCATCAAGTCGCCGAACCGAGTCGCCATGCACGCCGCCGTCGTCCGATCCTTCTCCGAGCCGCCGCGTCACGAGCGGGTCCCCGAACCCGAGCCCGCGGGAGACCACGAGGTCGTGATCGACGTGCTCGCCGCAGCGCTGCACCCGAGGGTGCGCTCCCAGGCGGACGGCTCGCACTACGAGAGCACGGGTGCGCTGCCGATCGTCCCGGGGATCGACGGGGTCGGCCGGACCGCCGACGGCGAGCTGCGCTACTTCGTCCTGCCCGACACGGACCGGGGCAGCATGGCGGGCCGTGCCGTGATCGACCGCCGGCGGTCCGCGGTGCTCCCCGACGACATCGACGTCGTCGCGGTCGCGGCCGCCGTGAACCCGGCGATGTCGTCGTGGATCGCACTGCGTCGCCGGATCGCCTTCCGGCCCGGGATGAACGTCCTCGTGCTCGGCGCGACCGGCAACGCGGGCCGCATGGCGATCCAGGTCGCCCGGCACCTCGGGGCGGGCACCGTGGTGGCCGCCGGCCGCGACCCCGACCGCATGGCGCTGCTGCCGGGGCTCGGCGCCGACCACGTCGTCCCGCTGACCGGCGACCCGGAGGCCGTCGACCGCGCGCTGGCCGGCGCCGCCGACGACGCGGACGTCGACGTGGTGATCGACTACCTCTGGGGCACGGCCACGGAGCGGGCGCTGCCGGCCGTCCTCGGGCGCCGCAGCGATCGGAGCCGGCCGCTGGACTGGATCCAGGTCGGGTCGATGGCGGGCCTCGAGATCCCGCTCCGCTCGGAGTGGCTGCGCGCCGCCCGCCTGCAGCTCGTCGGCAGCGGCCAGGGGGCGGTGCCCACGCGGGACATCGTCGAGGAGCTGCCGCTTCTCGCGGCCCACGTCGCCACGGACCACTACGCGATCGACGCCGTGCCGGTCCCGCTGCGCGACGTGCACGCCGCGTGGACCGCCGATCGCCCGGCGGGCGCCCGGACCGTCCTCGTCCCGGGCGAGGCCGACCGCGCCGGGTGAGCGCCGGCCGTGTCCTCGCGCGCCGACGGTACGGATCGTGCCGGCTGGGTGTCCCGTCGGGCATGCGTGTCACCCGAGCCCTGTCCCTCGACGTCCTCGTGCCCGTCGCCGTGGCGGTCGGTCCCGGCCCCACGCCGGGCGCCGAGCCGGCGCCCGCGGTGGCGGTCCGGCTCGGCTGCGGTCACGAAGACCGTGACGGTCACCCCCGGCACCTCGCTCGGTGACCTTCACCGCCACGAAGGCCGTCCTGAAGGCGCTGGCGAAGGGCACGAAGGTGACGCTGAAGGTGACGCTGAAGGTCACGCTGAAGGGCGTCTCCGGCACGACGGTCGCGACGACGACGGTCAAGCTGAGCGGGCCGAAGCGGCAGCCGACGCGACGAGCCCCCGCGCCGCGGATCGCGGCGCGGGGGAGGCGTCACGGCAGCTTCGACGCCAGGACGTCCACCGGCGTGATCGTCGGCGTCACCGCGAACAGGTCGCCGCCGCGGGCTTCCAGCGCCTTGCGGACCTCGCCGTGCAGGTGCGTCTCGCGGTCCTCCTCGGTCGCGAACGCGTCGAAGATCGCGAACGAGCGCTCGCCGCGCCGGAACGAGAACCAGGCGAGCGTCCCGGGCTCCGCGTCGACCATCGCCTTGGCCTCGACGAGGAAGTCCGCGACGGCCTGCTCCTTCCCGGGCTGCGCTTCGAACTCGACGAGAAACCCGAATGCGGGCATGGGACCTGCTCCTTCGTTCGTGCTGGACGCCTCCGAGGGCGTGGCCGGCACGCTAGGCCGACCGCGGCGGGGCGCGGGCGACGGTGGCCGGATCCGAGGGATTCCCGTCCTTGCGGCCGGACCGGCCGCGCGTAGAGTGACGGCATGACGCTCCGCACGGTCGTGCTCGTGGCCTCCGACGCGATGCAGACCATCGGCGTCGCCGGGCCCCTCGAGATCTTCGACGCGGCCACCCAGGTGCTGGGCGACGGCGCCGGGTACGACGTGCGCATCGCCACGCTCGACGGCCGGCCCGTCCGCGCCTCGGGCGGGATGCGGATCGCCGCGGACCTGTCGCTCGGCCAGGTGCGCTCACGCGGCGTGGACACGCTGATCGTCGGCGGCGGGATGGCGTCGCCCCAGGGCAGTACCGACCCGCGCTTCCCGGCCGCGATCGAGCGCATCTCGCACGGCGCGCGGCGCACCTGCTCGGTCTGCGCCGGTGCGTTCCACCTGGCCGAGGCGGGACTGCTGGACGGTCGGACGGCGACGACGCACTGGGCGTTCTGCGACGAGCTCGCGCGGCGTCACCCGATGGTCACCGTCGAGCCCGACCGCATCTTCGTGCGCGACGGGCCGGTCACGACGTCGGCCGGGGCGACCGCCGGGATGGACCTCGCGCTCGCCCTCGTGGAGGAGGACCACGGCGCCGACGTCGCCCGCGCCGTCGCGCGCTGGACGGTCATGTTCCTCCAGCGGCCCGGCGGCCAGTCGCAGTTCTCCGAGCGCCTCGGGATCGCCGCCGACGTGACCGCGCCGCTGCGCGCCGTGCTCGACGACGTCGTCGCGGACCCGGCGGCGGACCACTCCCTGGCGGCGCTCGCCCGCCGGGCGTCGCTGTCGGAGCGCCACTTCCGCCGGCGCTTCCTCGACCAGACGGGCACGACGCCGGCGCGGTTCGTCGAGCGCGTGCGCGTCGAGGCCGCCCGCGAGCTGCTCGAGCGGACGACCACGCCGGTCGACCAGATCGCGGCCCGCTGCGGCTTCGGCAGCGCCGAGACCCTGCGCCGCGCCTGCCTGCGCGTCATCGGCGTCGGGCCGGCGGACTACCGCGGGCGCTTCCGGACGAGCGCCGCGGGCTGACCCCGACCAGGATCTTCACCAGCGCCGACGCGCCAATCCGGCCGCGGTCCACTACGGTCCCCGCCATGTTCGAAGGATCCCTCCCGCGGCAGGCCGGACCGCTCGGCCGGGCGACCGGCGACGGGGCGGCCGCATGAGCGCCGGGCTCGCCGCGCTGCTCGACGACGTGGCCGTCCTGGCCCGCGCTGCCGCCGCGTCGATCGACGACGTCGCCGCGGGCGCCGGCCGGGCGAGCGTGAAGGCCGTCGGCGTGATCGTCGACGACACCGCCGTCACCCCGCGCTACGTGCAGGGCCTGAAGCCCGAGCGCGAGCTGCCGATGATCCGGCGGATCGCGATCGGGTCGCTGCGAAACAAGATCCTCTTCATCCTGCCGGTCGTCCTGGTGCTCAGCCAGTTCGTCGACTGGCTGCTGACGCCGATCCTGATGATCGGCGGCTGCTACCTCTGCTTCGAGGGTGCGGAGAAGCTGTGGGAGGCCGTCGGCCCGCACCGGCACCAGCACGCGGAGGCGGACGCCACCGAGGAGCCCGCCGACGAGGAGACGCTCGTCAAGGGCGCGGTCCGGACGGACTTCATCCTGTCGGCGGAGATCATGGTGATCTCGCTGAACGAGGTCGACCACGAGCCGTTCCTCGCCCGCGCGCTGATCCTCGTCGTCGTCGCCTTCGTGATCACCACGATCGTCTACGGCGCGGTCGCGCTGATCGTGAAGATGGACGACGTCGGCCTCCGCCTGGCGCGCACCGGCGACGGCGGCGTCGCGTCGTTCGGCCGCGGCATGGTCCGCGGCATGCCGGTGGTCCTCTCGACCCTGTCGACGGTCGGCATCGCCGCGATGCTCTGGGTCGGCGGCCACATCCTCCTCGTCGGACTGAAGGACCTCGGCGCCGAGGGGCTCTACGAGCGCGTGCACCACTGGGAGGAGAGCGTCCACCACCACCTGGGCGCGTTCGGCGGCGTGGGCGGCTGGCTGACCAACACCGCCGCCTCGGCGGTCCTCGGCATCGTCGTCGGCGCGATCGTCGTCGCGGTGGTCCTGCGGTTCCACCACCGCGGGGACGCCGAGGCGGGCGCCGCGCACTGAGCGCGGCGCGGCCGGTCCCGGCCGGCGGCCGCAGGCGGTGACGCGCGCGCCCGGCGCGGGTGGGGCCGGGATCCGGCGGTCGATTCGTCGTCGGTCGGGTTCGGCGGCCGTAGAGTGAACGGGGTGATCGGACGCGTGTGGATCGCCGGGCTCGCCGTCGTCGTCGGCCTGGGGGTCGTCGGGTGCGGCGGGGGCGACGACGCGCCGGATCGGCCGGGATCCACGGCGCCTCGCGACGTGCGGCTCGATGTCGGCGACGGCAGGACGGCGGTCCCGGACGGCTGGAAGCTCGCCCCGGAGGACACGGGCAAGAACGTCCGCGACGTCATCGCGGGCACGAAGGAGTCCTTCGACGACCAGCGGATCCGCGGCGCGCGGTTCGTGGTCCGGGACCCGACCCGGCTCGGCGGCACCCGCGCGGTCGTGTTCGACACCTACGTGCCCGCCGCGGCCGGTGGCCAGGTCCTCGTCCGCACGCTCGTCGGCAGCCGCGGCTCCCGGATGTACTCGCTCCAGGTCAACGGTCCGGCGAGCGACGGCCCGCGGATGCGCGGCGTCGTCGAGGGCGTCCGCCGAGCGTGGACCTGGCGCTGATCCGCCCCCGGCGGAGGCGCGCCACGCCGGCGGCGCCGGCGTGGCGCGCGGCGCGACCCGCCGTCCGTCAGTCCCGGATGTCGAAGTACCCGTCGCCGTCCAGGACGACGCCGGCGGACGGGTTGGCCGGGTAGGCGCCCGCGTCGTCGGGGAAGATCCCGAGCGTCTCGATCCGCTCCTTGCCGTCGGCGAACGCCAGGCGCAGCGTCCGGTCCGCGCGGATCTCGTAGGTGCCCTTCTGGTCCGCCGGCACCGACGCGTAGTCGACGACCGGACCGCTCCCCGACGCGACGGCGCCGCGGATGAACGTCCCGTCGGGGCGGAACGTCAGGTTCTCCGTGAAGTAGTTGCAGTACAGCGGGCAGAGGCCGCTGCTGTTGGAGTACGTGAGGACGGTGTCCCACTTCGCGCCCGGCGTCGGGGCGCCGAGCAGGAAGTGCGCCTGGCCGTCGAGCGTGAGCTTGTCGCCCTCGATCGTCGCGGGCTTGCCGTCGATCGTCAGCGCCTTCGTCTTCGGGTCGAACGTGTAGGGCTTGCAGGTGTCGCTCACCGCGGCGCACGTCGGGAACGAGCCCTCGGCGTCGCCGGTGAAGACGAAGGACGGGCCCGTGAAGAGCAACGTGTACTGCTGGATGCCGTTGAGGGTGTACTGCGAGCCCCAGTAGTAGCGGCCGTCGAGCGTCTCGGGCTTCGGCGCGGGGGCGGGCTTCGCCTTCGGCCCGAACGCGATCCGGCCCGAGGCCAGCGGCTTGGAGCCCCGCCGCAGCCGGAGCCCGAAGGTCCCGGCGCTCGGCCCGGACTTCGCGCGTCGCAGCGAGACGGTCACGCGCACCTTCGCCCCGGCCTTCAGGGGCTTGAGCGTGCGGACGCCGCGCTTGGCGCCGGTGATCTTGGCGGTCACGCCCTTGAGGCCCGCGGCGCGGAGCGACAGGCCCGTGAGCCGGCCCTTGCCGGTGTTGGCGACGGTGACGGTCGCCTTGGCGCCCTTGGTCGTCAGCGCCTTGGTGATCGGCGTGGCGGTGACGGTCGCGGCGGGTGACGCGGCGTGGGCGGCCGGCGCGGCCGCGAGGACGGACGCCGCGACGACGGCGGCCGGCCAGAGGGGGATCTTGGGCATGGGGGAGTGAGGATCGGGGGATCGGTCCGCCGGACGACGCGGGGCGCGAACACCCCGCCCGCCGGTCGACCGCAAGATATCCGAGGCCCGGGGTCGAGTTCCAGGGTTCGGGCCGCGCAGCCCCATCCGGTCCTCGTCGTCGCCGATCGGGTCCGGGCGTCCCCGGGACCCGGCACCGAGCCCCCTCAGATCGCCTTGCCCGGGTTGAGGATCCCCCCGGGATCGAGCAGCGACTTGATCTGGTGCTGGATCCGGTCGACGTCCTCGCCGACCTCGCGCGCGACCCAGTCGCGCTTGAGCAGCCCGATGCCGTGCTCGCCGGTCACGGTGCCGCCGAGCCGCAGTGCGAGCGCGAAGACCGCTTCGACCGCCTCCGCCACGTGCTCGGGCACGTCGTCGGCGTCGCGGTCCACGACCACGATCGGGTGGACGTTGCCGTCGCCCGCGTGCGCGAAGACGAAGATGCGGGCGCCGGTACGCTCGGCGATGCGGTGGATCCCGTCGATCGCCTCGGCGAGGCGCGACGGGGGCACGGCGATGTCCTCGATCAGGACGCGCCCGAGCCGCTCGAGCGCCGGCAGGGCCTGGCGGCGCGCCGTCGTGAGCTCGGCGCTGCGCGCGGGATCGTCGGACCGCTCGACGACGCGGGCCAGCGGCTCGAGCACGTCGGCGACCACCGCTGCCTCGATCGCGGCGGCGTGCCCGTCGGTCTGCACGAGCAGGAACGCGGCCCCGGACGCGCGCAACGACGTGCCCTCGAGCGCGTCGATGGCCTCCAGCGTCGCGCCGTCCACGAGCTCGAGCGTCACGGGCCGGACGCCGCTGCTGCGCACCGCGATCGCGGCGTCCGCGGCCTGCCGGACGTCGTCGAAGAACGCGGCGACCGTGCTCGTGGCGACGGGGCGCGGGAGCAGCCGGAGCGTCGCGCCGACGATCACGCCGAGCGTGCCCTCCGAGCCGACGAAGAGCCCGAGCAGGTCGTAGCCCGTGACCCGCTTGAGGACCGGCGCGCCGAGCGACAACAGCCGGCCGTCGGCGCGCACGACGTCGAGGGCGAGGACGGCGTCGCGGGTGACGCCGTACTTCGCGCCGCGGAGCCCGCCGGCGTTGGTGGCGATGTTGCCGCCGATCGTGGAGATCGCGACGCTGCCCGGATCCGGGGCGTAGAAGAGGCCGTGGGCGGCCGCCGCGGCGTCGAGGTCCGCCGTGATCACGCCCGGCTCCACGACCGCGACCTGGTCGTCCGGGCGGATCGCGAGGATGCGGTCCAGCCGCGAGAGGTCCAACACGATCGCGTCCGGCCCCGCGATCGCCCCGCCCGCCACCCCGCTGCCGGCGCCCCGGGTGACGACCGGCAGGCCGTGGGCGGTCGCGAACCGCAGGGTGGCCTGGACCTCCGTGACCGAGCGGGCGCGCACGAGCAGCGCGGCCCCCCGCAGGACGGGCGACCCGGAGCGGTCGCGACTGGCCGCGACGAGGTCGGCCGGCGCGACGGACCAGTCCGACAGCTCCGCGACCAGCGCGCCGAACGGTGCCGCCGCGGTCACCGTCATGCGGCGGGCGCGGTCGCCTCGGTCGTCGGGAGCCCGGCGTCCTTCCAGGCCGGGAAGCCACCGTCGACGTGCACGACGTCGGTGAACCCGCGCCGGATGAGCTCCTCCGCGACGGGTCCGGAGCCGTTGATCGAACCGCAGATGACGACGATCGGGCGCCCCGGCTCGTGGTCGTCGAACGTCTCCTCGAGGCGCTCGCGGTCGACGATCTCGGCCTCCGGGAGGCCGCCGGTCCGCTCGCGGCCGCCGGCGCTGCGGACGTCGATGAAGCGCGCGCCGCCGCGCACCGCGGCGGCGGCCACGACGGGGGAGACGAGCACGGCGGCGGTGGGGGTCTCGGGGGTGGAGGGCAGGTCGCAGGCGGTGGTGGTGTCGGTCATGTCCGGTCCTTCGGGTTCGGGTGTTCGGGGGGATTGCAGGCGGGGGCCTGCGGGGCAGAGGTGGTGTGCTCGGACGCGGGTCGGGTCGCCGGCGTCCGGCGGCGCGCCCGTGCGGGCGCCGCCGGTCGTGGTGCGGCTCCAGCCGTCAGCCGTCCGGCGTCGGCCGGCCGAGCTTCTTGCCGGGGTTGAAGAGGTTCGCGGGATCCAGCGCGTGCTTGATCGCCTCGTGCGCCGCGACGGCGGAGGACGACCACTGGCCGAGCAGCTGGCCGCGCTTGAGGACGCCGAGGCCGTGCTCGCCGCTGACCGACCCGCCGAGCTCGCGGGCGAGGTCGAAGACGGCGTTCGCGGCCGCCTGCGCGCGGCGGATGTGCTCGGGGTCGGCGGGGTCGTAGAGGAAGGTCGCGTGGAGGTTGCCGTCGCCGGCGTGGCCCCAGGACGTCGCCTCGAGGCCGACTTCGGCACCGATGTCCAGCGTCCCCTGGATCGCCTCGGCCAGGCGGTCGAGCGGGACGCTGATGTCCTCGGCCAGCTTCTCGCCCCGCACCGCCCGGACGACGAGGGAGACGCCGCTGCGCCAACGCCAGACCTCCGCGGCGTCGTGGACCCGGGCGCCCGGGCCGAGGGCGTCCAGAAGCGCCACGCGCTCGGCGTCGGACTCGGCCTCGGCGACGACGAGGACGTCCACGTCGCGGGCGTCGAGGAACGGCGGCGGGGCGTGCCGGAGGGCGGTGCCCTGGACGTACTCCAGCGTCGCGGGGACGACGCCGGAGGCGAGCACCGCCCGGATCGCCTCGACGCCCGCGGAGATCGAGCCATAGCCGGCGACGACCGGGACCGCCGTCGGCGGCGCCGGCACGAACCGCAGCCACGCGGCGGTGATGATCCCGAGGGTGCCCTCGCTGCCGATCAGGAGGCCGCGCAGGTCGTAGCCGGCCACGTCCTTGCGCAGCGGCCCGCCGAAGCGCACCAGCTCGCCGGGCGCGATCACGGCCTCGATCCCGGTGACCCAGCGGCCGGTGACCCCGTGCTTGAAGGCGTGGGGGCCGCCGGCGTTCGTGGCCAGGTTGCCGCCGATCTGGGACTGCTCGGGCGCCCCGGGGTCCGGGGGGAAGTGCAGGCCGCTCTCGCGGGCCAGCCGCTGGACGGTGGCCGTGGTGACGCCGGCCTCGACCTCCGCCCGCCAGAGCAGCGGATCGAAGGAGCGGACCCGGTCGAGGCGGTCCAGCGCGACCGCCACCTGCGGCGCTCCGCCCTCGGGCACGATCCCGCCGGAGTATCCGGTCCGGCCTCCGACGGGCACGATCGCCACGCCGTGGCCGTAGGCCCACGCGACGGTGCTCGCGACCTCCTCCGCGTCGCCCGGATGGACGACGACGGGCGCGACGGCCGTCAGGCCGCTGGCGTCGCCCAGCGGGACCCCGCGCTCGACGTGCTCCGCGCCGACGACGGCGCCCAGCGCCGCGGCGATGGCGTCGTCGGAGGGCGGCGGAGCGGCCGCATCGGCGGACGGGGGCGCGGCGATCGCCACGCCGTCCGTCGCAGCCGAGGCCTCGCCGTCGACCTGGCCCTCGGGGTCCGCCTCGTCGACCGAAGCCGGACGGCCGTCCGTGCTGGGGGCCGACGGGCTCACGTGGCCGGGGTCCACCCGAGGGCGGGACCGACGTGCGCGGCCATGTCCCGGAGGACGCGGACGTTCTCGTCCAGGCCGAAGGCGGGCGGCAGGAAGAGGGCGATCTCGTCGGCGGCCTGGATGCCCGGATCCGCCAGCAGCGCCTCGACGATCGCGTCGGGATCGCCACGGAAGACCGGGGAGACGAGGAGCGATCCGAGGTCCGCCGGCCGCTTGGAGAGGTCGTGCACGAGGGCGCCCCTGGGCCTCGACGCGGCCGGTCCCTCCGTCCGGCGCTGGAGGTCGTACGCCTCGTACTTCGCGGCCAGCTCCGGCGTCGTCGCCGGCAGGATCGACGCGGCCACCGTGACCGGGGGCGCGGGGTCGGGGCCCGGCCACGCGGCGCGGTAGGCCGCGATGACCTCGGCCTGGTACTCGGGGAACGTGCGGCCCTCGTCGGCGGAGTGCAGGATCGTGCCGGTCATCAGGCGCAGGCGCTGCGCCGCGGCGTCCCGGGCCGACGCGACGTGGCCCGACCCGTAGGCGATCCGGTCCCGCAGGCCGTCGCTGTGCGGGGTGACGCGCAGCTCGCTTCCGACCCGGAGCAGCGCGTCGTCGTCCTCCCGCACCGTGTGGAGCGTCCGGCCCTCGACCGCGGCGAGGAAGCGCAGGAGGCGGCGCTGGCCCTCGGCGCGGGCGTCGGTGCGGGCGTGCCCGAAGACGGGCTCGAAGCCCGCGCGGCCACTGGAGAGCGTGAGCCGGAGCCGGCCGTCGACCAGCAGGTCGGTGGTCCCGGCGGCCTCGGCCAGGAGGACGGGGTCCTGGTACCGCATCGGGATGACCGCCGAGCCCAGGGTGATCCGCCCGGTCCGCTGGCCGGCCGCCGCGAAGAACGGCAGGGGCGAGGAGAGGTAGTTGTCGAAGTGCCGCTGGTACGCCCAGCTGGACTGGTAGCCGAGCCGCTCGGCGGCCTCGATCAGCGCGATGCCGTCGCGCAGCCCGCGCTTGGCGCCGTCGGGGCCGTCGTCGAACGAGACGCGCTGGTTGAAGCTCAGGTGCAGGCGGCCGGGGGCTCGCGTGCTCGTCGTGGGCGCGGGCTCGGCCGTGGGCAGGTTCGTGGACATCGCGGTCACCGCTCGGGATTCGTGAGGGTCGGAGATGGGGTGTGGCCGGCCCGGGTGGCCGGTGCGACCCGGGTCGGGGTGGTGGACGTGCGGCGCGCCGGCGCGAACCGCGGCGGGTCGTACGCGCGCAGCGGGGGGATCGGTCCGTCGTGGCGCTCGACCTTGACGAGCACGTTGGCGCCGTCGGAGGCCTGCGCCAGTGCCGAGGTCCCGGCGTCGCGCGTGAGGACGTTGACGTTGCCGGAGACGCAGTCGGCGATCTTCGGCGCCGAGCCGTCGAACCAGGCCCCGGTGTGCATCTGAGCGACTCCGCGCATCAGGTCCTCGCCGACGAGCACCCCGGCCAGCAGGCTGCCCTGCGGGCTCGTGACGCGCACCACGTCGCCCGCCACGAGCCCGCGGTCGCGTGCGTCGTCGGGGTGCAGGCGGATCGGCTCGCGGCCGGCGACCTTGGTGGCCTGGCTGGCCGCGCCCATGTCCTGCTGGCTGTGCAGCCGGTGCGACGGCTGGTTGCAGACGAGGTGCAGGTCGAACTCCCGGGCCAGCGGCGACCCCCACCACTGGGTGCGCTCCAGCCAGGCGACGTGCGGCGGGACGTCCGGCCGGCCCCAGGCGGCGAAGGCCTCCTTGTAGAGCTCGATCCGGCCCGTCGGCGTGTCGAGGGGACGGGCGTCGGGGTCCGCCCGGAAGGCCCGGAACACGGTGTCCTCGTAGGGCACCTGCGGGAGCGGCACCTCGCCGTCCGCCCAGAACGCGTCGAAGTCCGGAGCGGGGGGCGCCCCCGGCGCGGCGCGCCACTCCTCGTAGAGCCGGCGCAGCCAGCCGGCGCTGTCGAGGCCCTCGTCGTGGTCGGCGCCCAGTCGCCGGGCGAGGTCGCTGAGCACGGCGAACTCCTCGCGCGCGTCGCCGGGCGGCTCGACCGCCTTGTAGGAGGCGCGGAGCGTGGCGTCCCCGGGCCCGGCCACCAGGTCGTCGCGCTCCAGCGTCGTCGCGACCGGCAGGACGATGTCGGCGTGCTTGGCCGTCGCCGTCCAGTGGGTCTCGTGGACGACGAAGGTCTCCAGCGACGCGAACGCGCGCCGCAGGCGCCGGAGGTTCTGGTGGTGGTGGAAGGGGTTGCCGCCGGCCCAGTAGGCGAGCCGGACGTCCGGGTAGCGGTGGGTCGCGCCGTCGTAGGGGTAGTCCTGGCCCGGCCGCAGCAGCAGGTCGCTGATCCGCGCGCAGGGGATGGCGCTGTCGATCGGGTTGCGGCCCTGGGGGAAGACCGGCGCCGGCACGTGCGCGGTGCCGACCCCGTAGTCGCCAATCGACCCGTACCCGTGGCTGAAGCCGCCCCCGGGCAGGCCGAGCTGGCCGAGGAACGCCGCGAGGGTCAGCCCGCCGAAGACCGGCTGCTCGCCGTGCTCGCCGCGCTGGGCGGCGTAGACGACGTTCACGAGCGTGCGCGACGCCGCCATCTCGCGGGCGAGCGCGCGGATCCGGTCCGCCGGTACCCGCGAGATCTCCTGCGCCCACTCGGGGGTCTTCCGGACCCCGTCGGACTCGCCGAGCACGTACGCCCGCACCTGCGCCGCGCCGACGGTGTGGCGCTCGAGGAACGCGTCGTCGGCGAGCCCCTCGACGACGAGGACGTGGATCAGCGCGAGCATCACCGCGGCGTCCGTGCCCGGCATCATCGGGATCCACTCGTGGTCGAGCTCGCCGAAGACGTCGCCGCCGGCCGGGGCGAGGGAGACGATGCGGGTGCTCGCGCCGGCTCGGCGCGCGAAGCCGGAGCCCACGTGCCGGTCGTGGCCGCCGGGCACGACCCAGGAGTTCGAGCGCCGCAGGCCGCCGAAGGTGACGAGCAGCTCGGTGTGCTCGGCGATCGCGTCCCAGGAGACGGGCCTCGTGCGCAGCTCGTGCATCGTCCGCGGCCCGATCAGGTGCGGGAGGAGGACGAGGCTCGCGCCGCGGCTGTAGTCGTTCAGCGAGCGCGTGTAGCCGCCGATCCGGTTGAGGAAGCGGTGCAGCTGGCTCTGCGCGTGGTGGAAGCGCCCCGCGCTCGACCACCCGTAGGAGCCGCCGAAGATGGCCGCGTTGCCGTGCTCCGTGCGGACGCGGTCGAGCTCCCGGGCGAGCAGGTCCAGCGCCGTGTCCCAGTCGACCTCGACGTACGCGTCGTCGGGGTCGCCGCGACGGTCGTCCGCTCCGGGACCGAGCTCGAGCCAGCGCCGGCGCACGGCCGGGCGCGTGACGCGCGAGCGCGCGCGCTGCGACCCCAGGACGTTGCCGATCGCCGGGGCGGCGTCGGGGTCGTCCTCGTGGGCGCGCACGTCGACCAGGGCGCCGTCGGCGTCGACCGACGCGACGTACGTCCCCCAGTGCGCGCTGGACGCGAAGCGCCGCAGCCCGGGCACCGGCCCGGACGGCGGCGCGTCCGGCTCAGAGGGCCGCGTCGGCGACATCGCCCAGCCCGTCCGCCGCCGCGTCCGCGAGGGCGACGGCGGGGATCGCGTCCAGCAGCGCGCGGGTGTACTCGTGCTCGGGGCGGGAGAAGATCTCCTCGACCGCGCCGTTCTCGATCACCGCGCCGTCGCGCAACACGGTCACCGTGTCCGCGATCTGGCGCACCAGCGAGAGGTCGTGCGAGACGAAGACGTAGGTGAGGCCGAGCTCGTGCTGCAGCCGGACCAGCAGCTCCATGATCGACGCCTGCACCGTCACGTCCAGGGCCGAGGTCGGCTCGTCGAGCACCAGCACGTCCGGCCGGATGGCCAGCGCCCGCGCGATCGCCACGCGCTGGCGCTGGCCGCCGGAGAGCTGCCCCGGCCGGCGCGTGCCCATCTCGGCCGACAGGCCGACGGCCTCCAGCGCCTCCGCGACCCGCAGGCGGCGCTCGGCCTTCGGCCCGATCCCGTAGCGGTCCAGCGGCTCGCGGACGATGCGCTCGACCTTCCACGTGGGGTCCAGCGACGTGAACGGGTTCTGGTAGACGAGCTGGAGGTGGCGCCGAGCGGCCCGCCACTGCTTCGTCGAGTGGGCGTTCAGCGTGTCCGCGCCGACGACGATCTCGCCGGCGTCGGGCGACTCGAGCCCGAGCAGCAGGCGCGCCGTGGTGGTCTTGCCGGATCCCGACTCGCCGACCAGCGCGTGGGTCGTCCCGCGCGGGACGACGATGGAGACGTCGTCCACGGCCGTGACCGGACCGCCGCGGGCCGCGAACGACTTCGTCACCGCGCGCAGCTCGACCTGGTTGCCCGGATCCGTCCGCGGGCGGGCCGCGCGGGCGGCGCGGTAGCGGTGCGGGTTGATCGCCGGGACGTCCGCCTGCAGCTCTCGCGCGTAGTCGGACTCCGGTCGGGACAGCACCCGCTGCGACGACCCGCGCTCCTTCACCACCCCGTCCTTGAGCACGACGAGGCTGTCGGCGCGCTCCGCCGCGATCGCCAGGTCGTGCGTGATGAACAGGAGGCTGAGGCCGAGGTCGCGCCGGAGCCCGGACAGCAGGTCCAGCACGACCTTCTGGATCGTGACGTCCAGGCCCGACGTCGGTTCGTCGGCGACCAGCAGCGTCGGTCGCGGCAGGACCGCCAGGCCGATCAGCACGCGCTGCAACATGCCGCCGGAGAGCTGGTGGGGGTGCGAGCGGTAGACGCGCTCGGGATCGGGCAGGCCGACCTGCGCGAACGCCTGCAGGATCGCCTCCTTCTCCGCCGCCTTGTCGCGGAGCCGCAGCAGCGCCGCCGTCTCGTGCGCCTGCACCCCGATGCCGCGCACCGGGTTCAGCGCGTTGGCGGGGTCCTGCGGGACGAAGCCGATCTGCGCGCCGCGCAGCGGACGGAACTCGCGGTCCCCGAGCGCGGTCACGTCCCGGCCGGCGAACGTGACCGCGCCCGCCGTGACCCGGGCGGCGCCGGGGAGCAGGCGCAGGACCGTGCGCGCCACGGTCGTCTTGCCCGAGCCGGACTCGCCGATCAGCGCCAGGCTCTCGCCCTCGGCCATCGAGAAGGACACGTCGTGGACGACCTCCCGCTCGCCGTAGGCGACGGTCAGGCCCTCGACGGCCAGCAGCGTCCCACGCGGGGGCGGCGCCGCCGGCGCTTCGGTGCGGGGCACGGTGACCGTGCCTACCTCGGGGTGCGGAGCCATCTGCTGATCCTGTTGATCGAGAGGACGGTGACGACGACGACGGCCGCCGGGCAGTAGATGAGCCACGGCGCGACCTGGTACTTCGAGCCGTCGGCGATGAGCAGCCCCCAGCTGCTCGCCGGCGGCGGGGAGCCGTAGCCGAGGAAGGCCAGGGCCGCGATGACGAGGATCGCGCTGCCGAACTGCAGGACGGCGAGGGCGAGCACCGAGCGGTAGGCGTTCGGGAGCACGTGCGCGAACAGCACGAACGTCCGGGAACCGCCCTGGAGGTAGGCGGACTCGATGAACACCGACTGGCGGACCTTGAGGACCTCGGCCCGCATGATGCGCGCGAAGATCGCGATCGAGGTGATGCCGGTCGCGACCGCGGCGTTGATGTCGTGGAAGCCGAGCGTGACGACGATGGCGACCGCGAGCAGGAGCCCGGGGATCGCGAGCATCGTGTCGACGACCCGGCCGATCACCGCGTCGACGACGCCGCCGAAGAAGCCGCCGAGCATCCCGAGCCCGCCCCCGACGACCAACCCGATCCCGACGGCGACCCCGGCCGTCAGGACGGAGGACCGCGCACCGTAGATCACGCGGGTCAGCACGTCGCGACCGAGGTAGTCGGTACCGAACCAGTGCGCGGGGCTCGGGCTGCGCAGCTTGTCCAGCGGCACGGCGTCGACCGGGTTGGACGAGGTGATCAGCGACGGGACGAGCACCCAGACCACGAGGACCAGGACGACCACGAACGAGATCAGCACCGACACGGGCGCGCCGGAGAGCACCCGTCGCGACGCCACGGTCCACGGCGCGCGGCGGCCGGTGTCGACCACGGTGCTCATGCGCGGGTCCCCAGCCGGTTGCCGGCCTGGAAGCCCCGGCCCAGGCCACGGACGAGGCCGGGCGCGGACTTCGGCCCGACGATCTCGACGCGGGGGTCGAGCAGCGGCGCGAGCAGGTCGGCGACCAGGTTGACGACCACGAACACGACCGCGGCGAGGGCGACGACCGCCTGCAGCACCGGCGTGTCGCCCGTGGAGACCGCGCTGTACATGACGGTGCCGACCCCGGTGCGGCCGAACACCTCCTCGGTGACGAGCGCGCCGCCCATCAGCTCGCCGGTGATGATCGCGGCCATGGTGACCGCGGGCAGGCTCGACGGCTTGATCAGGTGCCGCAGGAAGATCTTGCGCTCCGACAGCCCACGGGAGCGCGCGACGAGCACGTACTCCTGCGAGGACTCGTTGTCGAGGTTGGCGATCAGCACCTCCGACAGCGGGGCGGAGATCGGCACCGCGAGCGCGATGGCCGCGCACAGCGTGCCGACGAAGGCGTCGGGCTCCAGCACGTTGAACGCGTGCAGGTGGAACGAGAGGACCTGGATGAGGATCAGGCCGATCACGAAGTTCGGGACCGACAGGAAGAACGACGGCACCGACCGCGCCGCCTCGCGGCCCCAGCGCCAGGGGAACCGCTGGCTGGCGAACGCCAGCGCCGCGGCGAAGAGCAGCGAGAGGGCCAGCGCCAGCCCGGCGAGCTTCAGCGTGTACGGCAACGCCGTCCTGATCAGCTCGGAGACCGGCAGCCGGCTCTGCAGCGAGATGCCGAAGTCCCCGCGGACGAAGCGGGAGAGGTCGAGCCACAGCCGCTCCAGCACGGGCTTGTTCACTCCGTAGAACGACTCCAGGCGCTTGACCTCGTCCGGCCCCAGGCCGGACTGGGGGTTGGCCAGCTGCGAAGCGATCGGGTTGTTGCCGATGACCGACAGGACCACGAAGGTGATGACGTAGGCGAGCAGGATCACGAGGACCGCCTGCACCAGCCGCCGTGCGGCGTAGGCGAGGTACGGCCCCGCCGACGGCCGCCCACCGGCCGCGGGCGGCGGCGCGCCGGGCGCCGCCGGCGCTCCCGGCCGCTCGTCGCCGAGGACCGGGATCGTGCTCACGACAGCCACGCCGTATAGAAGTTGGCGTAGGCCAGGCCGTTGTAGGTGACGCCCTGGACGTTGCCGGCGGTCAGGTAGATCCGCTGCACGAGATCGAGGATCGGGATGAAGTAGCCCTGCTGCAGGAGGTACTTCTGCACCTGACCGGCGTACTTCTCGCGCTCGGCGCTCGTGGCCGCCCCCTGGATGTCGCGCGAGAGCTCGTTCAGCGTCTTGTCGCGGTCGCCGACGCCGAACCAGTCCTCACCGCCGTTGATGCCGGTCAGCACGCCGCTGACGGTCGAGAAGTCGACGAAGCTGCGCGACACCGGCAGCACCGGCGGGATCGGCGGCTTCTGGACGACGGCGTAGTTCGACAGCGGGATGATCTTCAGGGGCGCCTTGAACCCCACCTTCGCCAGCTGCTGCGAGATCAGCTCGTCCTCCTGCTGGGTGGACGGCACGTACGGGTTCGGGATGAGGTTGAAGGTCAGCGGCTTGCCGTTCTTGAAGCGGACGCCGCCCGCTCCGACCTTCCAGCCGGCTGCGTCGAGGAGCTTCTTCGACTGCTCCGGGTCGTGGCCGATGAGCGCGGACTCGTCCTGCACCTCCTTGACGCCCGACTGGACGAAGGACTTCGCGACGGTCGTGAAGTTCGACGGGTAGATCGTCGAGAGGATCTGCTGGCGATCGATCGCGTGCTGCAGGGCCTGGCGGACCCGGACGTCGTCGAAGGGCGCCTGGTTCGACTTGATCTGGAAGCCGTTGACGAAGCCGAGGTACCTCGGCGTCGCGACGTTCAGTCCCTGGCCCCGCAACTGGTCGATGTCGGCGACGTTCGGGTTGAAGTCGACCTGCGCGTCCCCGGCCGCGACCGCGCGCTGGCGGGTCGAGGCGTCGGCCACGACCTTGTAGGTGATCGAGTCGAGGTACGCCGGCCCGGTGTGCTTGAGCGCGGGCGGGCCCCAGGTGTAGTCCTTGCGCTTGACCAGGACGGCCTGGACGCCCTTCTTGTACGACTTGACGACGAAGGGTCCGCTGCCGATGTTGGCGCGCAGGTCGGCCTGCTGGCCGACGCTCTTGTCCAGGGTCTTGGGCGAGAGCAGGATGCTGCCGTGGTAGCCCAGCGTCGGGATGAAGCCCAGCGTCGGCTTGGAGAAGCTCACCTCCACCGTCTGGTCGTCGACCGCCTTCGCGCCCTGGTAGTTCAGGGCGGGGAAGAGCCCGACCTTCGAGACGCCCTTGGCCTTGTCACCCCGGGCCCACACGTTCAGGTTCTGGACGACGGCCTCGGCGTCGAGCTTCTCGCCGTCGGAGAACGTGACGCCCGGCTTGATGTGCAGGACGAACCGCTTGGCGTCGTCCTCGGTCTCCCACGTGTCGAGCACCCAGGGGCTGACCTTCCCCTGCTCGTCGACGTAGACGAGCTTGTCGGTGATCTCGCCCCAGAGGTTGCCTTCGTAGCTCGAGATGTTCGAGATGCTCGACACGAAGCCCGAGGGGAAGTCCTGGATCAGGAAGGTGAGGTTCCCGCCCTCCTTGGGTTTCGCGGTCGACGCGGCGGCGTTCGAGCTCGCGCCGTCCCCTGACGAGGAGCCTCCGCCGGCGGCGGATCCGCCGCAGGCGGCGAGGGCCATGCTCGCCGAGGCGATCGCGAGCGCCGTGAGGGGTGCACGGCGGAGTCGGTGGTGGTGGGGCATCAGATGCAGGTCCTTGTTCCGAAGTGGGGTGTGGGTGATCGGGGGAGGGCGGCGGTCGGCCGCCCTCGGGTCCTAGAGACCCAGCGACCTCTTGCCGAGGAAGATGAGCGCCATGTCGTCCTGGGGCGGGTGGATCCGGCAACAGAGGACGTCGCGGAGGTGGCGCTCGAGCGGGTGGTGCCGGCTGAGCGCGGGGTTGCCGAGCGCCTGGACGGCCGTCTGCACCGCGGTGACCGCGCTGCGCGTGGCCAGCAGCTTCACGAACGGGGCCTGCGCGGCCGCGGCGGGATCGCCCTCGTCGGCGCGGCGGGCGACGCCGAGCAGGAGCTCCTCGGCCTGGAAGAGCTGGGCGTCGATCTCGCCGGCGATCGACTGGATCCGCTCGGTCTGGGCGATCGGCCGGCCGAGTGCGCCGGGCACCCGCTCGTGCGCGAACCGGGTGAAGAACTCCTGCGCCGCGCGTGCGACGCCCACGTAGATCGCGGTGACCGCCAGGCCGACGGCGGCGAGGTTGCCCTGGCGACGGGACCCGCCGCCGACCAGGCTGCCGGGGACCAGCGGCTCGCCCTTGAAGTGCTCGAGCGGCACTTCGATGTCGTGGTAGACGACGTCGTGGGTGCTGGTGGCGCGCATCCCTAGGTGGTCCCACGTCCTGATGACCTCGATGCCGGGGTGGTCGCCGGGGACGATCACGTGGCCCTGCAGCGGCTCGTCGTCCTCGGTCGCGGCCCACACCAGGTGGTACGCGAGGCCTTCCGAGCCGGTGCCGTACGCCTTGTGCCCGCTGACCACCCAGCCGTTCTCGGTGCGCCGCACCTTGGTCTTCGGCAGGCCACCGCGGGCCGGCGCGCCGAGCTCCGGCTCGGCGCGGATCGCGTTCAGCAGCACGGGCCGGTGCTGGGACTCCGCCACGATCCCGGCGTAGAGCTCCGCGGGGAAGACGTCCGAGGCGGCGTGGACGAGGTGCTGCGCGACGGTCATCGCCGTCAGCAGCGCGACCGAGGGGTCGCCCTGCCCGACGGCCCGCATGATCCGGGCGGTGTCGGTGATCGTCGGCTCCAGTGCACCCCCGAGCTCCGGCGAGACGCCGTAGGTCAGGAGCCCCGCCTCGTGGACGATCCCGATCGACGCGTCCGGGAAGGCCTCGGCGCGGTCGTTCCCGTCGGCGAGTGCCGCCAGCGCGTCGGTGACGCGCCGCAGGCCCGCGTCGGAGAGGTCCGGCGTGCGCACGCGGACGTCGCCGGCGATCGTCGTCGTGTCGGCCGCCCCGGGCATCAGGCGGCGAGCGCCGGGCGCGAGTCGGGGTTGAGCACCGGGGCGGTGCCGGTCGCCTCGCGATGCGCGAGCTCCTGCCGCACCAGCGGCACCACGTGCCGGCCGTAGTCGACCATGTCGTTGAACACGTCCCAGCCGCGGATCGACAGCAGGTCGACGCCGATCTCGGTGTAGTCGACGAGCGCGGCGGCGACCGTCTCGTAGGACCCGACCAGCGCGGTGGTCGAGCCGGCGCCGCGCAGCTCCTTGGCCAGCGGCGTCCACAGGCAGCGGTCGTGCACGTCGCCGCGCTCGGCGACCTTCCGCAGGCGCACGGAGCCGACGTTCTGCGGGTCCTCGCCGTTCCAGCGCGCGAGTGCGGCGGCATCGGGGGTGGCCAGGGCGGCGCGGGTCTGCGCGAGGATCGCGTGGGCCTTCTCCCAGGCCAGCTCGTCGGTCGGCGCGACGATCGGGCGGAACGAGTTCCAGATGCGCGGTCGCGGGCGGCCGGCGGCGTCGGCGACCGCGTTGACGGCGGCGATCTGCTCGGCGGTCTCCCGCAGCGGCTCGCCCCAGAGGCCGAAGATGTCACCGAGTCGCCCGCCGACGTCGTAGGCCTCGGCGGACGAGCCTCCGATCGAGACGGGGATCTCGCCGTGCACCGGCTTGATGTCCGTCTGGAAGTCCTCGAAGCGGTAGTGCTTGCCCTCGAAGGAGATCGGGCCGTCCTCGTACCAGACCTTGCGCAGGATCTGGACGAACTCGTCGGAGCGCTCGTAGCGCTGCACCTTGGTCGTGTAGTCGCCCTCGCGGCGCTGCTCGACGTCGGCGCCGCCGGAGATGATGTGGATGCCGACGCGGCCGCCGGAGATGCGGTCCAGTCCGGCGAAGGCCTTGGCGACCTGGGTCGGGAACTGGAAGCCCGGCCGGTGGGCGATCATCGGCTTGACCCGCTCGGAGTTGTTGGCCACGAACTGGCCGAGCTGGAGGGAATCCGGCGACGGCGAGCCGTAGGCGCAGAGCGTCCAGTCGAAGCCGCCGTCGTCGAGCGCGTGGACGAACCGGCGGGTGTACGCGGGGTCGAAGCCGGTGAACCCGGTGCCGACCTTGCGGTGGTCGTCGGAGATGTGGGTGGCGCTGATGAACTCGACGGGCATGGGTGCGATTCCTTGCGGAGGGGGACGGGGCGGGGTGCCTCAGGCGGGGGTCGGCTGGGGCGTGGCGGCCGGCGCGGAGTCCCCGTTGGCGACCACGGCGCGGCCGGTCGCAGCGCGGTGGGCGAGCTCCTGCCGGACGAGCGGCAGCACGTGGCGGGCGTAGTCCTGGGCGTCCTCCCAGACGTCCCAGCCGCGGATCGACAGCAGGTCGCAGCCGATCTCGGCGTAGTCGACGAGCGCCGCGGCGACCGTCTCGTAGGAGCCGACCAACGCCGTGGTGGAGCCCTGGCCCTGGAACTCCCGCGCCAGCGGTGTCCAGAGGCAGCGGTCGTGCAGCTCGCCTCGCTCGGCGAGCGCCTGGAGCCGCAGCGCACCGACGTTCGTCGGGACCTCGCCGAGGAACGTCGCGCCTGGGTGCGTGGAGCCGCTCCGGGCGGCCTTGGCGGCCCGGACGCCGGCGAGGACGCCGCGGGCCTTCTCCCAGGCGAGCTCGTCGGTCGCGGCGACGATCGGGCGGAACGAGTTCCAGATCCGCGGCCGGCGGCGGCCCGCGGCGTCCGCCACGGCGTTGACCGACGCGATCTGCGCGGCGGTCTCCGCCAGCGGCTCGCCCCACAGCCCGAAGACGTCGCCCGTCCGGCCGCCGACGTCGTAGGCCTGCTGTGAGGACCCGCCGACCGAGATCGGCACCGGCCCGCGCAGCGGCTTGAGGTCGGTGTGGAAGTCCTCGAACGCGTAGAACTCGCCGCGGTGGCTGATCGGGCCGTCCGCCGTCCAGACGCGGCGCAGGACGTCGATGAACTCCTCGGAGCGGCGGTAGCGCTGCTCCTTGGTGGTGTGGTCGCCCTCGCGGCGCTGCTCGGCGTCGGAGCCGCCGGAGATGATGTGGATCATCACCCGGCCGTCGGAGATCCGGTCCAGCCCGGCGATGCCCTTGGCGAACTGCGTCGGGAAGACGAACCCCGGCCGGTGGGCGACCACGGGCCGGATCCGCTCGGTGTTCTCGGCGACGAACTGGGCCAGCTGCAGCGAGTCCGGAGCGCCGGAGTGGTACGCGATCAGCGTCCAGTCGAAGCCGCCGTCGTCGAGCATCCGCGCGAACCGGCGGGTGTAGTCGGGGTCGAAGCCCGACAGGTTGTGGCCGTGGGCGCTCGGCACGGGGGTGATGTGCGTGGCGCTGATGAACTCAACCGGCATGGACGGCCTCCGTCTGCGTCGTGGCGTGGGCGCCGATGGCGGCCGGGCGGGCGGGATCCGAGGACCAGGCCGACCAGGAGCCCGGGAACAGGGACGCGGTGATCCCGAGCGTCGCCAGCGCGGCGACGTCGTGGGCGGCGGTGACGCCCGAGCCGCAGTAGACCCCGACGGGGATCCCGTCGCGCGCGCCGACCGCGGCGTAGTGGGCCGCCAGCTCGGCGTCCGGGCGGAAGCGCCCGTCCGCGTCGACGTTCTCGGCCGTCGGGGCGCTCACGGCGCCGGGGATGTGCCCGGCCCGCGGGTCGATCGGCTCGGTCTCGCCCCGGTAGCGCTCGCCGGCGCGGGCGTCGAGCAGCACGCCGCCGGCCGCGACGCCCGGCACCTCGTCGATGTCGAGGGTCGGGAGGTGCCCGGCGGACAGGACGACGTCGCCGGGCTCCGACGGACCGCCGGGGCCGTGCTCGAGCTCGCCGCCGGCGGCCTTCCAGGCGCCGAGCCCGCCGTCGAGGATCCGCACGTCGGCGACCCCGGCCCAGCGCAGCAGCCACCAGGCGCGCGCGGCGGAGGTGCCGGCGGTGTCGTCGTAGACGACGACGGGTCGGCCCTGCCGGAGGCCCCAGGCGCGGGCCGAGGCCTGCAGGGTCGCGATGCTCGGCAGCGGGTGGCGGCCGAGCTCGGGCGAGGCGGGGGCCGCCAGCTCGGTGTCGAGGTCGACGTACACGGCGGTCGGCAGGTGCGCCTCGGCGTGGTGCTCGCGGCCGTACGGATCGCCGAGGGCCCAGCGGACGTCGAGCAGGGCCGGCGGGTCGGGCCCCTCGAGCTCCCGCGCGAGCGCACCGGCGCCGACCAGCACCGCGTCGCGCGGCGCGGTGGCGGCGGGGTCGCGCCCCGCCGAGGTGCCGGACAGGGCCGGGAAGATCCGCCGCAGCTCGTCGTCGCCGAGCGAGCGCGGCTCGAGCCCGCGGTCCACGGCGTCGCGCAGCGCGGCGCCCAACGCCGCGTTGGCGGGGGCGTCGATGCCCTGCAGGCGGGCCTGGAGCACGACCTCCCCGTTGAGGTAGTCGGTCTCCAGCGACGAGGAGCGGGCGAGGCTCTGCCACGTCGACGTGCCGCCGTACGCGTGTCCGGGGACCGCCACCGGGGTCGCCGCCGCGCCGGTGCGCTCGAGCGCGGCGCCCAGGTCGGACACCTCGCCGACCCCGCGCAGCACGCCGAGGGTCTCCTGCCGCAGCAGCTCGGCCGCGGCGTCGCGCAGCGCGCCCGGCGGGAAGAGCGCGTCGAGCACGAAGGTCGACGAGGCGACGAGCTTTCCGAGCTTCCAGGCCGAGATGTCGCGCACCGCGGTCGCGGCGTAGTTCGCGTCCCGCAGCGTGCGCGCCAGGTCCTCCGCCAGCGGCAGCGCGCGGTCCGGGTAGGCGCCCAGCCAGGCGATCCCCACGAACGGGCTGCCCGCGGCGACGACCACTCCGGGCTCGACGTACCCCGCCGGCGTGGCCAGGACGCCGCCGATCACGGTCGCGAAGTGGCGCAGCGCGATCCGCTCGGTCTCCAGGCCGTTCTGGGTCGTCACGAGCGCGAGGCGCTCGCCGGCCGTCGTCCGCGTGCCGTCGGCGAGGACGACCGGCTGGCGGGCCCAGGTCTCGAGCGCCGCCGCGGCGTCCTGGGTCTTCGTGGCGAGGACGAGGACGTCGCCCTCGCGCAGCTCGAGCTCGTCGGGTCCGCCGTGGACGGGGACGCCGAGCGTGCGGGTGCCGTCGGGCCGGGCGTAGGTGATGCCCCGGGAGCGGGCGGCCGCGAGCTGGGCGCCGCGGGCGACGAGCACGGCGTGGTGGCCGCTGCGCTCGAGCTCGGCCGCGAGCGAGACGCCGATCGCCCCGGCGCCGATCAGGACGTACCTGGGCGGGGGCGGGGCGTCGGTGAGCGGGGGCTGGTGGGCGTGGGGGACGGGCATGGGTGCGGGAGAGCGATCGCGCAGGGGCGATCGACGTGGGGACCGGACGGTGGTCCGCGGCCGGGGCCGCGAGACCGAGATGTGGGGAGACTGCCGAGCCGGCGGCCGCGCCGGTCCCGCCGGGTCGGCGGGACCGGCGCGAGGCCGTCAGCCCGTTGGATTGTGCTGGGCCTCAGTGGCTGAGTCCAACAACGTTTCCCAATGGGAACCCATCGGCGACGCCGATCGATCGCGGCGCCGACGCGACGGGGTGCAGGTAGCGCTTGACGGCGTAGAACTCGAGCAGCGCGTCGAACGCCGTGCGGCCGATCTCGGGATCGAGGCCCTTGCGGGTCAACAGGCGGAGGCTGATCTGGCCGAGGTCCGGCAGGTCGCGCCGCACGGCCAGGCCCGAGGGCACCGAGCCCGCGGTGGGCAGCACGGCGACGCCGAGGCCGGCCCGCGCCGCGGCGATCACGCCCTCGAGGCTCGTCGACTCGGCGACGACCTCGACGTGATGTCCGTGCCCGCCGAGCTCGTCGAACGCCCGCTGCCGCATGCCGCAGGGCTCGACGTAGGCCACCAGCGGCCAGGGCTCGCCCGCGTCGGGCGCCTCCCACCCCGGAGCCGCGTACCAGTTGAGGGGGAGCGCGCCGATCTCGCTGCCGGGCAGGTCCGGGCCGAGGCCGAGCGTCACCGCCAGGTCGATCGTGCCGCGGTCGACGCCCTCCTCCATCTGCGTCGAGCGGTCGATGTGGAACTGCACCCCGTGATCGGGGTACGCGGCCCGGATCGAGGTGAGGAGCTCCGGCAGGATCTGGTCGGCGGCGGTCTCGGTCGACCCGACGACGATCGCGCGCGGCTTCGTCACGTCCAGCCGCTCCAGCGCCTGGTCGTGGACGCCGAGGATCCGCCGGGCCTCGAGCAACAGCTTCTCGCCCGCGGCTGTGAACTTCGTCGCGCGACCGGCGCGCTCGACCAGCGGCTGCCCGAGCCGCTTCTCGAGCCCGCGCACGTGCTGGCTCACCGTCGGCTGGCTCATGTGCAACGTGACGGCGGCCCGCCCGAACCCGCCGCACTCGGCGATCGCCACGAACGTCCGCAGATGGATGATGTCGAGGTCGGCCATAGCCTGAAAGTAGATCAGATTTGCGGTGTATTCATTCCGGGACCCGCTCGCTCGCCGGGGGTGCTGACGAAGACCGTCCGCCACCCGGTCGTCGGCGAGGTCACCGTCGACTGCGACTCCACCGCGCTCACCGAGCGCGACCAGCACCTCGTGCTCTACTCGGCGCCGTCGGGCTCCACGGACGCCGAGGCACTCGCCTTCCTGGGCGTCCTCGGGGCCGAGGGCGTCCGCGCGGGGCGGCCGCACTGACCCGCGGCGGCCAGGCGGGGCCGAGTCCGCCGCGACCGCACGCAGATCGGCGGTCGCGGGCCGCCGCGGTCAGTCCAGCAGCTCCACGAACCCGTCGGTCCCGTGGACGCGGACCCGCTGTCCGTCGCGGATCCGCCGCGTCGCCCCCTCCACCCCGACGACGGCCGGCAGCCCGTACTCGCGGGCGACGACCGCGCCGTGGGTCATGAGCCCGCCGACCTCGGTCACCAGCGCCGCGGCGGTGACGAAGAGCGGGGACCAGCTGGGATCGGTGAAGGCCGTGACCAGGACGTCGCCCGCCTCGAGGGACGCGTCCGTCATGTCGAGCACGACGCGCGCGCGGCCCTCGACGGTCCCGCCCGAGACCGCCAGGCCGACGAGCGCCCCGTCCGGGACGTCGTCGCGCCGGTAGTCGCCGCCGAAGACCTCGCCCTCGGACGTCAACACCCGGGGAGGCGTGAGCGCTCCATAGGAGCGGAACGCCCGCCGCCGCTCGGTGAGCAGTTCGTCGTCGACCTCACCCGTGCGCAACGCCTCGCCGAGCTCCTGCATCGTCAGGAAGAAGACGTCGTCGCGCTCCCGCAGCACGCCGGCGTCCACCTGCCGCTCCGCCTCCTCGAGCAGCGCCCGCTTGTAGAGGGCGTAGCGGCTGATCAGGCCGAACTTCGGGTACTCCCGGTAGCCCGAGAACGTCCGCACGCGGTCGATCATCCGCTGGGTCTCGGCCGCCTTCTGCGCACCGTCGGGCAGCGCCCGCAGGCGTTCCAGCAGGTCCCGCTCCTTCGCCGCGGCCTCCTGCCGTCCCCGCTGGAAGCGCCGCCGGCTCTCGCCGGGCGCGAAGTTCCGGACGTTCGCGACGAGCAGCGGGACCAGCGTCGAGGGGCGCTCGCGCCAGCGCGGCCGCGTGATGTCGATCTCGCCGACGCAGCGGACGCCGTAGCGGTCGAGGTACGCCTCGATGCGCTCGCGCGCCCCGGGTCCTCCCGGGACGTCGGCGAGCTCGTCGAGGAACGCGTCGTCCCCGTCCCGCACCCGCTCGAGGAGGGCGACGACCTCGGGATGCGGGCGGATCGCGTCCGCGACGTCCAGGAGCTCCAGCCCCATCTCCGAGGTGATGTTGCCGGGCGCGGACTGCGTCAGGACGTCCGCCGCGTTCGTCTCGCCGAGCCACTCCGCCATCCGCGCGTTGAGCCAGATCGACGCGTCCATCGCGGCCATGATCAGCGGCATGCTGCGCGGGTCGAAGAGCCGCTCCCGCCCCTCGGCGAGGTCGGCCACGACGAAGTCGACCAGCGCCGCGCCGGAGTGCGTCCGGATCTCGCGCTCCAGGACGGCCAGGGACGCCTCGGTCGCCGCGACCAGCTCCCCGATGACCGCGGGATCGGGCTCGCCCGTGGCCGGCGGGCCGCCGGGCGGCGGGCCGGCGAACCCGCCGGCGGGGGCGTCCGGGACCAGGCCGCCGCGGTCCACCACGGACCGCAGCGCGTCCCCGATGAGCGGGTCGGACGTCCCGAGGGCGTCGATCACCGCGGCGCGGCTGTCCGGCGACGCGAGCCGGGGCGCGACGTCCACGAACAGCCGGCCGGCGGCCTCGTACATGCGGGGCATGGCCGTGAGCTGGAAGAGCGACAGCCCGAGCGGCCGCATGGGGTCGGTCATCATCTGCTGGTGCCCGACGGACACGTAGACGTGCGGCTCGTCGTCGCCGGCCTCGGGGACGGGGAAGAGCGTGGTGATCGGGCGGCTCTGGACGATCGCGAAGCCCCCGCTGCCCAGGCACCACTCGACGTCCTGCGGCGCACCGAAGTGCGCCTCGATGCGCCGGCCGAGCCGCACGAGCTCGACGACCTGCGCGTCCGTCAGCGCCGGTCGCTCCTGCCGGTCGGCCGCGACCGGCTCGTCCCGCGTCCCGCCCGACGGGGACGCCCGGACGGCGACGCGCTTGGTCGCGACGGCGGCGGTGACGAGCCGGTCGTCGCGCACCTTGAAGACGTCGGGATCGACCTGTCCGGAGACCAGCGCGTCGCCGAGCCCCAGGACGGCCTCGACGCACGAGACCCTCCGGTTGGACGTGACGGGGTCGGCGGTGAAGAGGACGCCCGCCGCGTGCGGCACGACCATCCGCTGCACCACGACCGCCATCTGCGCCTGCCCGTGATCGACGCCGCGACGGAGCCGGTAGCTGACGGCGCGCTCGGTGAACGCGGAGGCCCAGCAGCGGGCGACGTGACGGAGGAGCGACTCGCGACCCGCGACGTGCAGGTACGAGTCGTGCTGCCCGGCGAAGGACGCGCCCTCGGAGTCCTCCGCGGTCGCGCTGGAGCGCACGGCGTAGGCCGCGTCCGCCCCGTGGCGCGCGAGCGACCGCTCGACGGCCGTCGCCAGGTCCGCCGGGATCGCGGCGTCCTCGATCGCCCGGCGGACGTCGGCGCTGTGCTCCCGGATCGCCGCCGCGTCGTCCGGCCCCAGCCGGTCGAGGCCGTCGAGGCGCGCCCGGATCCCGGGATCGCCCTGCACCACGCGCGTGAACGCGGCCGTCGTGACGCAGAAGCCGGGCGGGACGCGGAGCCCCGGGATCCGCGCGAGCTCCCCGAGCCGCGCCCCCTTTCCGCCCGCGACCGCGACCTGCTCCAGGCCGATCTCCTGGATGTCCACCACGTACTGACTCATCCGCTTGCCTCCATCGGAGTCGACCGCCCGACCCCGCCCGCTTCCGGTGCTCCCGGCGTTCGGCGGAGGAGTATGGGGGCTTCCTCAGCGCCTCATGAGACGAGTTCGCCTGGTATACATTGGTGATGGGAAGGGGCCGTCGCGGCCCCTTCGTGCGTTCCGGGCGCCGTCGTTCCGGGCGCCTCCGACGTCAGTCCGCGTCCGGGACGTACGGCGGCGCCTCGCCCCAGCCCCAGCGCGGGACGGGGGCCTCCGGGGGCGGGGCCGCGCCGAGCTGCGAGTTGTGGAGCGCCAGCCGCGATCCCCACTCGACGTAGGCGAGGAACGCGGAGCGGAACTCGGGGTCGTCCGGCAGCCCCGCGGCGTCGGCGGCCTGGCCGATCGCCTGGACCCAGCGGGCGCGCTGCGTCTCGGTGAGCCCGAGGCCCAGGTGCTTTCCGAGCATGTGCGGATAGCCGCCGTGGTGCTCGGTGTAGACGGGCGGGCCGCCGAAGACCTCGCCGAGCCACGCGGCCACGTGATCCGCGTGATGGGCGTCCATGCCGCGGAAGACGGGCTCGAGGATCGGGTCCGGGTCGCCCAGGATCCGGTCGTAGAAGACCGTGGTCAGCCGCTGGAGCGCCGCCGCGCCTCCGGCCCACTCGTACAGCGTCGGCGGGGTGTCCATGGCCGCATGGTGGCGACGGACGTGCGGCGGCGCAAGGTCCACGTCGTCACGGCTCGCCGGGCGGACCGCCGCCGTCCGGGATCATCGGACGACCCCATGACGGCCAGGACAGGGGCCGGTGTTCTTCAGCTTCGTGCTCGACGTGTTCGCGCGTCGGATCGTCGGCTGGCAGTTCGCGTCGCACATGCGTACCGACCTCGTCCTCGACGCGCTCAGGGTGGCGCTTGCCGGCCGTGAGCACGGCGCTGACGTCGATATCATCCACCACTCGGACGCGGGATCGCAGTACTTCACGCAGGAGCTGAGGGACCACCAGGTGCTCGCGTCGACCGGGTCGTCGGTGATGCGCTCGACAATGCGATGGCGGAGTCGTTCGTCGACACGTTCAAGATCGAGTTGATCACCGACCGTGTGTGGCGGACCCGTGACCAGGTCGAGCTCCGGAGCATAGCCATGGGGAACGATGTTCACTGCCAGTTCAGCAGAACGGCGGATTTGAGCGGGCATGGCGCGGAAACACCGTAGGCTCACCGGCCATGACGACGCGGAAGACGCCTTCAACCTCTCCATTCGGACGTCGTACGCGAGGTGCGTGCGTCACTACCGCGATGCTCGCCTTGACCGTCGGAGCGTTCGGATGCGGAGGAGACGACGGCGACGGTGCTGGCTTTCGCCCAGGCCTTCCCGGTGGGCAGCCTGCCCGAGCAGATGACACGAAAGCCTTGGCTGACGGGGCCACAGTAACGGTCAAGCGGTACTTGGAAGCAATTGGAGCGGGACGGACCGCTGAAGCGTGCGCGTTGCTCGCGCCCGAGCCGCTTGCGTCAGCATCCGAGAGTTGCCCCGGCGACGGCACCGCAGAGGGCAACAAGGGCGCTGCGTCGGTTGCGATCTCGGACGTGACGATCAAGCGCAAGCCGGTCTTGGCGACGCTGAGGCAAGGCGGTTCGGAGTCCACCGAGAAGGAGGCACTCGTGCTCGCGGTCGTAGGCGGGCGAGTCGTAGACGCGTCGAAGACGGACGTGACACCGGGCGGCGACGGTGAGCCGCTCTCGAAGATGCTGGTTGATCGTCGACCGGCAGCGGTGGCTGCGGGCAAGACCGCCCGCGGGCTTGTGAATAACGACGCGGGTGCCACATGCGAGGCTGTGGACGACGGGGCCGCACCGTGGATCCTCATCAGTCTGGACAGTGTCAACTCCCCGTTCGAAAGCAAAGCCACTTCGTGCGGCGATCTCATGCGTGCTGGGTTCACGGACCAGCAGGAGGCATATCAGTCCGATCTCGTCGGAACATCGGATGGCGACCCCGACGAGGGGATGACGCTCGTGGGCTATTCCGAGCCCGACGCGCTCGCGTTCGTCAACGCGTCTGAGGAAGTTGATGGGAGTCAGCGCACGGTTCGTGTGCATACCCTCGTGCTACGCGACGGCGCGTGGAAGATCCTCCGTTAGAGAGCCCAGTTCGCGTGGTGAAAGGAAACGCCGAACTCCGGGGGTCGAACGAAACGCGGAGAAGATCCGTCCACCGCAGATTTCGGTTCTTCGCTGCCACCGCGGCGGGAACATCATGCATTGATGAGCGGCAGCGCGCTTACTTAGCCTGGATCAGGCGTCGCGACGGTCCTCGGCCGGCCGGGATGCGTCGGGCGTGGCGGGGGTGGCGGCCCAGCTGGCGAGGAGCTGCAGGCCCTCGGCGGAGCGGGTGCCGGGCTCGGCCGTGTACGTGAACAGGGTCAGGCCGCTGTCGGCCGCGATGTCGAAGCGCTCGAAGTGGAGGACCAGCTCGCCGACGACGGGGTGCACGAGCGTCTTCGTGCCGCGGCGGCGGCGGCCGTCGAGCGCTTCGGCCGGATCGACGTGCTGGTCAACAACGCCGGCAGCTTCGTCGCGGGGTTCTTCGAGGAGCTGTCGCTGGAGCAGGTGGAGGCCGCGACGCTGGGGCCCGACGGCCCGACGGGCACGTTCTTCGACCGGCACGGGGCCGTCGCCTGGTGAGCCTCACGACCGCGGCAGCGCGCCCTTCGCGGCGTCGATGACGGCCGCGGCGTCGGCGACCCGGCGTCCCGCGTGGGCGGGGCGCCCGCCGTAGGGGTCCTCGTCGGTCCACAGCGTCGTCGGCGCCTGCGCCCGCACCACGGGGATCACCTCGCTGGAGAACCGCTCCAGCATCTCCATCTGGTGCTCGAACGGGAGCATCGTCGGCAGGCTGAAGGACTGCAGGTCGTGCCCGAACGCCTCGTGGAACCCGAGGATCTTCTCGATCACCTGCTGCGGGCTCCCGACGAGGACCGGGCCCTCGGCGATCGCGTGGTCGATGTCGCGGTACGGCGTGGCGTTCCCGGGCCGGCTGGCGAAGACCCGGACGATCTCCTCGTAGACCGGGCCGAAGCGCGCCTTCGCCTCCTGCGTCGTGTCGGCGATGAACATGAAGAGCGATCCCGCCCCGACGAACGCGTGGCGGGGGTCGTGGCCGTGGGCGGCGTGGCGCTCCCGGTAGAGGTCGATCAGCCGTTGGTAGTTCTCGCGCGGCTGGATCGCGTTGGCGCTGAACAGCGGGTCGCCCCACTGGGCGGCGAGCTCGACCGAGCTGGTCTTCGTGGCCGACCCGTGCCACACCCGCGGCGCGCCGGCGAACGGCCGCGGCAGCGTGGTCGCGTGCTCGAGGGCCGGCCGGAAGGCGCCCGACCAGGTGACGTCCTCCTCCCGCCACAGGCGCCGCAGGAGCTCGTACTTCTCGACCATCAGGTCGTCCTGGTCGGCCACGTCGAGCCCGAACAGCGGGAACTGGCGTGCCTCGTTGCCCTTGCCGATCACGAGCTCCAGGCGGCCGCGAGACAGCAGGTCGACCGTCGCGAAGTCCTCCGCGACCCGGACGGGATCGAGGATCGGCAGGACGCAGACGCCGGTCTGCAGCCGGATGCGGCTCGTCGTCGCGGCCAGCGCGCCGAGCAGCACCCCGGAGGACGGCGACAGGATGTGGCCGGCGTGCCGCTCGCCGAAGGAGTACGAGTCCAGGCCGAGCCGCTCGGCGAGCTGGCCCATCTGCACCGTCTGCGCGAGCCGGTCGGCGGGGGCGACGATCCTCCCGGTCACGGGGTTCGCCACGTAGGGGAGGATGTCGAGGACCTGGAAGCGCACAGTCAGCCTTGGGGTGGGCCGACACCGTACCAGGCAACTGGACCATGGTCCGCTTCGTCTCGGGGCCGGCAGGCTGTCGCGCGCGGCGCGTCGCCCAGGCTGTCGATGCCGAACTGCCCGGCGAAGCCGCCCGCGCCGTCGGCCGTGACCGACCCGAGGCCGCTGGTCCCGGCCGACCCGCCGAGGATCTGCAGCGGCGCGTCGGCCGGGAACCCGGCGACGGTGAACCCGATGCGGCCCTGGTCGCCGCCGACGTACGGCGCCGGGTAGTACGGGCGTCCGTGGCGATGGATGGGGCCGCCGCGGCGACCGCGGGGGAGGTGGCCACGACGGTGAGGGTCGCGAGGGCGAGCAACGAGCGCTTGAGCATCGGCAGGTCTCTCCGGGACCGGGCGCGTGCGCGCACCGGGGTCCGGACCCGCACGTTTCGACCGGCACGTCGCGCGGGATACGATCGTGCTCGTCGACCTCACCGCCTCGGGATCCCGCTCGACGGAGACGGCGGGGGCCCGACGGCCGCCGCTCACCATGCCCGACTACGGCCACCCCCTCAGCTTCGGCACGTTCGTGACCCCGCGGAGCACGGACCCGCAGCACGTCGTCCGTCTCGCACGGCACGCGGAGGACGTCGGGCTGGACCTCATCTCCCTGCAGGACCACCCGTACCAGCCGAGGTTCCTCGACACCTGGACCGCGCTGACGTGGATCGCGGCGCACACCGAGCGGATCGCGATCGCGCCCAACGTCCTGAACCTCCCGCTCCGGCCGCCGGCCGTCGTCGCGCGCTCGACGGCCGGCCTGGACCTCCTGTCGGGCGGTCGCGTCGAGCTCGGCCTGGGCTCCGGCGCGTTCTGGCCCGCCATCGAGGCGATGGGCGGTCGTCGGCTGACGCCCGGCCAGGCGGTCGACGCCCTCACGGAGGCGGTCGCCGTGATCCGCGCGCTGTGGGGCGCCCCAGGCGCCGGTGTGACCGTCGAGGGGTCGCACTACTCGCTGGCGGGCGCCAAGCCCGGGCCGGAGCCGGCCCACCGGATCTCGATCTGGCTCGGCGCCTACAAGCCGCGGATGCTGCGGCTGACGGGCGCGACGGCCGACGGGTGGCTGCCCAGCACCGCGTACCTCGAGGACGGCGACCTGGAGCGCGGCAACGCCGCGGTCGACGCGGCGGCGGTCGACGCCGGCCGGCGGCCCGGCGACGTCCGCCGGCTCCTCAACCTCCAGGGGACCTTCGACGAGACGGGCGACGCCTTCGTGACCGGGCCGCCGGAGGCCTGGGTGGAGCGCCTCCTCCCGCTCGCGGTCGAGCAGGGGGTGAGCACGTTCATCGTCATGGCGGACGACGAACGCACCATCGAGCGGTTCGCCGGCGAGGTCGCCCCGCAGCTGCGCGCGGCCGTCGCCGCCGCACGGTAGGGGCCAGTACTAACGAGCGTGTCATGAGGGGCCATTTCGATTCGACGCCAGCGGGCCGGCCGTTCGTAGCGCGACGGGGGTGTCCGCGTACGATGCTTGCCGGGACATTTCGTTCCAATGTTCCTCACGGGCCGGTTCCCCGCACTCGAGGGAGACGTGCTTCAGACCCCGAGCGCGAGTGACGACTTCCGGCCAATCACGAAGTTCGTGGTCACAGAAGTCGGCGAAGTGCATGGTTCACGGTGAATGGTCGCCCGATTCGAGACCTGCTCCGACGGGGAGCTTTTGGCCCGGCTCGGCAACGAGCCCGAGGCATTCGACGTCTTCTACCGACGCTACGAGACCGTCGTTGTCGCGTTCCTCGTCCGCCGGACCAAAGACGCGCACCTCGCCGCCGACCTGGCGGCGGAGACGTTCGCAACCGTGCTGTTGCGCGCCGATCGGTTCGTCGACGACGGGTCGCCCGCGATCGGCTGGCTGCTGGGCATCGCCCGCCATCAGCTCCTCAACGCGTTGCGTCGCAACCGCACAGACGCCCGCGCCCGACGCCGGCTCGCGTGCGACCCGACTGCTACCCATGACGCGGCGCTCGAGCGGGTCGAAGCGCTCGCAGATGTGCAGGCCGCTGTGCCGCGCGTGACTCGCGCGCTCGAGCGGCTGCCCGAGGACCAGCGCCGGGCGATCTGCGCGTACGTGCTCGATGAGGAGCCCTACGAGCGGGTGGCGGACATCCTCGGCGTCAGCGAGGCGACGGTCCGCAAGCGCGTCAGTCGCGGCCTCGCACGGATGAAGACCTCTCTGGACGGAACCCCATGATCGACGAGAAGGACAACGAGATGGATAACGAACCCCTGCTGCTGCCCAACACGCACCGGGAGTTGATGAGGGTCGCCCGCCGGCGCAGCGCTCCGCACCGCACGCTGCGCCAGCTGCCCCGGCGCCGCACGATCGGCGTGCTGGCGACCGTGTCAGTGCTCGCCGGCGGAACCGCGCTGGCGGCGACGACCCCGTGGTCACCGACCGTCGGAGACGATCACCGCGGCCACCCCACGCTCGCGACCACCGACGTGCCCGCCGACCAGCTGGCCGCGATCGCCGCACTCCGTCGCCCCCAGGACGACAGCGATCGCACACCCGACATCGAGGGAATGCTGAAAGCCCTGAGCGGCGACCTGACCGCGGGCATCCACCTCTCCTCGATCCGGGCCCTCAGCACCCGCCCCGACGGCGCGACGGCGCTCTTTGCCGCCGACCGCGACGGCAACCTCCAGGCCGACCTCCCCGAGGACATCAAGCACAACGTTCTATGCATGCTGCTTGGAACGCACGTGGACGCCACGCCTGGCGGCGTTCAGGTCCAAGCCGGACGACTCAACCAGCTGGGCATGAAGTGCGGCACGACGAGCGAACTGCGCCAAGGCAAGTTCCTCCTCGGCGCGCAGTACGCCGGGCGCCTGACGCTCAACGGTGTCGTGCCCGATGGAGTCTCGAAGGTGTCGCTGACCCTGCGGACCGGCCAGACGGTCGAGGCGCAGGTCGAGAACAACAGCTTCCACATCGACCAGGCCGCTCCCAACGGCTCCTACGAGGACGCGCCGATCCACTGGTTCGACAAGGCCGGACACGAGGTGCCGCAGGAGTAGGTCCCCGTCAGCCAACCACCTCGCGCGACCACTCGCAAGGCACCAACGTTTACGCAAGCGTGTGCGGCCAAATCGGCCGTACACTTTGTGTAGCAAACATTGAGAGGCATTAAATTAGCCAAACAGATTCACCCTTGACGGCATCCGCTTTGAACGTGTACGGTGGCGACCACCGCACAGCAAGGCCGAAATAAAGGCCCGCTTCACGTGTGTGTGGCAATCCCTATATCCCGTCCAGAGGAAGAACAAACCATGCAGTCATTTCTGCCCACTTCGTGGGTGCGAGTGCTCGGTGTCGTGGGCGTGTCGCTGGTCATGCTGATCAGCGCTACGGCCGCCGCATCCGCCTCCACGGCGCACATCTTCAACGGTGGCCTGTCGGCCCAGCGAGCGTACGGTAGCAACGAGCGTCACACCGACCCCTCATACGCCAGGTCGGACTCGGACCACACGGTGTGTCCGAGCTTCGATGTCACGATGAACGGGTACGTCTACCGTACGCCGGACTACTACCAGTATGCAGTCTGTGGCACTGGTGAGACCACCACTCCCGCCGCGGGGTCCATGGGCCTCGTCCACGGCGCCGTATTCAACCCCAACACCTCTACCACCGACAATGTTGCAAACTCGTACTTTGCTTACTAGCGGCCGTACCTTCATCTTGGGCGGCGCGTCGCTGCTGATCGCCGCGCTCCTGGCCCTCGTGCTGTTGACGCACGCGTCGAGCTCGGACGCCGCCTCGAGCCCGGATGGCAGCAAGCTCGCTGGCGCTCGACCGGCGCTCGGCTACGCGGCGCTCGACCGGCCCGCGACCCCGGCAGATAGCGCCGGAGACCTGGCCGCGCGGCTGCAGGTGTTCGCTCAGAGCACGCCCGAGCTCGTCGTCAATCAGGTCCGCCTGGTGAGTACCAACACCGATCGCAGGGTCCTCCTGGCCCCGCGCAGCGACGGGTACGTCTGCATCATCGTCCTCTTCGCGAAGGGCGGAGGGATGAACTGCAACACGGCCGGCGGCCCCCCTCAGGTGATGAACTACGGCGCCGCGATCGGAGCCGTGCCGACGTCAGTCACGTCCGTCACCTACAAGCTCGACGACGGCTCGACCGTCAGTCGCACGCCACAGGACGGCCTCATCTACGCACCGGCCGACGCGACAAGTGTCAGCTACGACGCCAACGGAACGAAGGCATCGGCTGACCTCATGCCGAAGTCCGCGAAGCCGGAGGGACTCGGCAACACCGCAGCGACTCTGCTCTCCGCACCCTGATGCGCTGCGGGGCGGACGCGGTCAGCGTCCGCCCCGCACAACAGCAGCTTCCGGCACGCCGTGTACAGCGCTACGGGAGAGAACCGCCGGTGCAAGGTCGCACAGGAACTCCTCGGCGGCCGCGGCCGCCGACGAACTCCACCGCCAGGAGCCCGACCATCCGCCCCGGCGGTCCGCGCGAGCCCCAATCCGGTGAACGGTCGAGATCAGCAGATCGATGAGCGTGTCGGTGATCTCCCGCTCTCGAACGTGAATCAGTGAAGCCAGCAGCGTCAGACCGAGCTCCTGGCGATGCCGTCGGAGGTGCGAGGGGGACTCGACAGACGCTTGCGCGCACCACCGCTTCACGACGGCGGGGGCGATGTCGACGAAAAGGGCTTCAGGCAGCCCGATCGCTCGGGCAGCCCGGAGGCGCCGAATCTCGGCGAGCAACGTGTTCAGGCTCACCGCCCCGGGCGCCCCGCGGATCTCGGCGAGCGCCACCGCTATGTCATCGCCATCGTTGCCAAGCAATTCCTCGAGCCGAGCCGACGCGGTGGGGCCGAGTCGGGAGACGACTCGTTCGCACAGGTGCGCCTCGCCCCGGCGCAGCGCCGAGCGTACGATGCGGTCCAAGCGCCCTTCGCTCGGGGGCTCGATCCGCTGCACCACGAACTCCGATGCAAGCTCAGCGTGCACCCTCGCTGGGTCGCGCTCCGCCCGGCAGACGTCTCGGGCGAGCCACGCGCAAAGACGGTCCGCGTCCTCGACCGTGCACTCCCGAAACCCTAGGAACGCGCGAATCTCAGCGCGGTGTCGACGACCCGTGCGACCGCTCCAGTCGTAGCCGACGAGGTCTCGGGGCGCCGCGTCGATCTGGCCGGCTACGAACGCGACAGCTTCAGAGCTGAACTCTTCCGTCTGCCGCGCGAAGTGCCCCCACGCGAGGAACCCCTTTAGCTGAAGAGCGAACCCGAGCCGACCATCGCCGTACTTCGCCTCGACCAGATCGCGTTCTTCGCCGACCAGCGTCCAAGCCGCCACCAAGCCGTCAAAGGCACCCGCATCGTCGTCCATGCTCAGCAAGCCTCTCCGAACCGCGGCATTCCTGCTCAGGAACGAGCGCCAAATGGCCGCTCATGACAGAACCGTTAGTACTGCCCCGGTAGGGCCGACGCCGATGAGCGACGACGGGGCCGTCCTGGGCGACGATCCTGCGCAAGCGGCCGGCGTTCCGCGCCGCGTTCTCCGACTTCGACCCCGACCGGGTCGCGGCCCTCGACGACGCGGACGTCGAGCGCCTGATGGGCGACGCGGGGATCGTCCGCAACCGGCGGAAGATCGTGGCGACGGTCCGGAACGCCCGGGCGACGATCGCGCTACGGGCCGACGGTGGCCTCCCGGCGCTCGTCTGGTCGTTCCGTCCCGCCGTGTGTCCGATGCCGACGCGGTTCGCGGACATCCCGACGTCCTCGGAGGAGTCCGCCGCGCTGGCGAAGGAGCTGCGCCGCCGGGGCCTCTCGTTCGTCGGGCCGAGGTCGATGTACGCGCTGATGGAGGCCATCGGCATCGTCGACACCCACCTGTTGGACAGCCACCGCCGCGGGAGCTCTAGCGCCGCACGCGGTGGCGGGCCTACCCCTCGGGCATCGGCACGATCCCCGGGATCGCCGTCACGCGGGCGAGCCACGCGCGGACCGCCGGCAGCTCCTCGAGGTCGAAGCCGGCCTCGTGGGCCACGTGCGTGTAGGCGTAGAGGGCGAGGTCCGCGATCGTCAGCGCGTCCCGGACGAAGAACGTCCGGTCGCTCAGATGGCGCTCCATCGTCGCCAGCGCTTTGCGGCCCAGGACGCGCCGGGCCTCGACCTCCGCCGGATCCCGGGGAGCGTCGGAGATCGCGACCCAGAACCGGACGACCGCGATCGCGGGTTCGTGGTCGTACTGCTCGAAGCACAGCCACTGGAGGACCTGGGCCCGCGCGTACGCGTCGGTCGGCAGGTACGGCGTGCCCTCGGCGAAGTACCAGAGGATCGCGTGGGACTCGGCCAGCGGCCGGCCGTCCTCGAGCACGACGGTCGGGACCCGCAGCGCCGGGTTGAGGTCGCCGATCACCGCGTCGCGGCCGGACCGGTCGACGACGGACAGCTCGCGGCGGTCGAACGGCACGTCGAGCAGCCGCAGCAGCTGGCGGACCTTCCAGCAGTTGCCGGACACGGAGTTGTCGTACAGGAGCACCGTCACGGGGCCCGACGGTACCGCGAGGGCCCGGCCGCGTCCACGGGGCGCGTGTACGCGCCGGCACGACGCGAACGGCACGCGAGCATCGACCAGGGTCCCGTCCGGGTGGCAGCACGCCGGCGGGCGCGCGAAGGCCACCGACCCGTCGCCGGCCGCGGGCTCTGCGGGGAAGGCGCCCCTCTACCGTGGAGGTCGCCCCGGGGCCCGCAACGAATCTCGGTGATGAGCTTCCGGGCCCGCCGCCGTCATACCGACCATGACCACTTCCACCGACCGCGACGCCTTCGAGGCGCAGGTGCGCCGCCACACCCGCGAGCTGCACGTCCACTGCTACCGGATGACCGGCTCCCTCGAGGAGTCCGAGGACCTCGTGCAGGAGACGTTCCTGCGCGCCTGGCGCCGGCGCGAGCAGTTCGAGGGCCGCTCGTCGCTGCGCGCCTGGCTCTACCGGATCGCGACGAACGCGTGCCTCGACGCGCTCGACAAGCGCCCGCGGGTCCCGACCGCCGACGGCGAGGTCCCGTGGCTGCAGCCGTACCCCGACTCGCTGCTCGCGGAGCTGCCGTCGGGGGAGGACGGACCCGACGACACGGTCGTCGCCCGGGAGACGATCGAGCTGACCTTCATCACCGCGATCCAGCACCTGGCTCCGCTGCCGCGCGCCGTGCTCGTCCTGCGCGACGTCCTGGACTGCTCGGCCCGCGAGACCGCCGAGGTCCTCGAGACCACCGTCGCGTCGGTGAACTCGGCGCTGCAGCGCGCCCGGGCCGGCCTGCGCGAGCACCGGCCCGAGCCCCGCGCGGAGTGGCGGCCGGACCAGGAGCCGAGCGGCGCCCAGCGCGAGCTGCTCGCGCGCTTCCTCGACGCGACCGAGCGCGTCGACGTCGAGGCGCTCGCCGCGCTGCTGCACGAGGACCTGCGCTTCACCATGCCGCCGACCCCCGGTGCCTGGGAGGGTCGCGACACCGTCGTGCAGGCGTGGGTCGACGACGGGTTCGGCTCGGAGTCCTTCGGGGCGCTGCGCTGCGTGCTGACCCGGGCCAACGGCCAGCCGGCGCTCGCCGCCTACGCCCGCACGCCCGGCACCGACACGTACCGTCCGCTGACGCTCGACGTCCTGCGCATCGAGGACGGCCTCGTCCGCGAGATCGTCATCTTCGACGGCCGGCTGCTCGAGCGCTTCCCCGACCTGCCCGCGACGCTGTAGCCGCCGCGGACGGCCAGGCCGGGAGGCCGGCCCCCAGGTCGTCGGGCGTCGGGCCGGGCCCGTCACGACGACGGCGCGCCGGTGTTCTGCTCCAGCTGCGCGGCGAATGCCCGCTCGTACGCCGGCCGTGCCTCGCCGCGCGCGACGTAGGCGGCCAGGTTCGGGAACTCGTCCAGGAGGCCGGAGGGCCGCGTCCGGAGCAGGACGGAGACCATCATGAGGTCGCCCGCGCTGAAGTCCCCGTCGAGCCAGTCGGCGTCGCCGAGCCGGGCGGACAGCGGCCGCAGCCGGTCGCGGACGCGCTCGCGCACGAGCGGCACGCGCTCCGCGGCCCACGGCCGGTCGCGCTCGAAGACGACGGCCGTCGTTAGCTCCAGGATCGGCGGCTCCACCGTGCTGACCGCCGCGAACATCCAGGTGATCGCGCGCGACCGCGCGTCAGGGTCCTCCGGGAACAGGCCGGCGTGGTGCTCGGCGAGGTGGAGCACGATCGACCCGGACTCGAACAGCGCGAGGTCGCCCTCCTCGTACGTCGGGATCAGGCCGAAGGGGTGGAGCGCCAGGTGCGCCGGCGCCACCTTCTCCTCGAACGACACGGGGCGGACGTCGTACGACCGGCCGACCTCCTCGAGCGCCCAGCGCACGCGCGTGTCGCGGGCCAGGCCCTTGCCGCCGTCGGGCGAGCGCTCGAAGGCCGTGATGATGGGCGTCGCCGGGACGCCGGGGGCGGGGTCGATCGTCATGCACCCCAGACGCCCGGGACGGCCGCGACTCATCGGTCGGCTCCGGATCGCCGGTGCTCTGCCGTGCCGGCCGGCCGGCCGAGGGCGCGAGGACGACGGTCAGGCGCCGAGCGCGCCGGCCAGCTCGCGCCGCCCGCGGACCCCGAGCTTGCGGTACGCGTTGCTGAGGTGCAGCTCGACGGTCTTCGGCGTCACGAAGAGCGTCTCCCCGATCGCGCGGTTCGTGTGCCCGGCGGCGGCCAGCTCGGTCACCCGGCGCTCGGCGTCGGTGAGGGACCCCGGACCGGTCAGCGCCGTGGTCCGCGGGCGTCCCCCGGCCGCGTGGAGCTCGCGACGGGCCCGGGTCTCCAGCGTCGCGGTGCCGAGCCGGGCGGCGAGCTCGAGGCCGGCACGGAGGGCCGTCCGGGCGTCGCCGGTGGCGCCCGCGGCACGCAGCGCGGCGCCGAGCTCCACCTGCGCCTTGGCGAGCTCGAGGCGCGCCCGCGTGCCGTCGGTCGCCGCCACTGCCTGCCGCAGACGGGCGATCCCGGCCTCGCCGCCCTCGACGGTCCCGAGGACCCGCAGCGCCTGCCCGACCAGGCCCGGCGAGCCCCACGTGCGCGCCTGCTCCAGCGCGTCGTTCGCGGCGACGAGCGCCTCGTCCCGGCGGTGCAGACCGTGGAGCGCGACGGCGCGGTGCACGAGCGCGGACGTGTCGAGGAGGTGGGGGAGGAAGGCGAACCGGCGCTCGAGCTCGGCGGCGGCGGCGAGCGCCTCGTCGTGCCGCGACTCCGCGTTCAGCAGCGCGACCCGGCTGTCGAGCCACATGCGGGCCTCGTCGGTCTGACGGTCCGGGGCCGGGATGCTCCCGAGGACCTCGCGCGCGCCGCCCAGGTCGCCGCGTTCGATGCGCACGCGGGCGCGGAACGCGGCGGCGTGGACGCCGCCCTGCACGGCGTTCCAGTCGCGCGCCGCCTCGAGCGCGTCCTCGAGCGCGGCCTCGGCGTCGGCCAGCTCGCCCCGGCGAGCGAGGCCGTAGCCCCGGAAGAGGCTGAGCGCCACACGCGCTTGGTGGGAGCCGTGCAGCTCGCACTCGCGTTCGATCGCGGCCCAGCCGTCGTCGGCCTCGGGGCGATCGGCGATCTCGAGGACGAAGACGGCCGAGACGGCGAGGAACACGCTGTCGGCGCGCACCAGGTCGCCCCCTTCCAGCGCGGCGAGCGCGAGGTCGGCGCAGGCCGCGGCCGAGCCGCCGTCGAAGGCCCAGTTCCGCGCCGACTGGGCGGCGAGCATCTTCGCCCCGATCCCGGGCTCCAGCGGCAGGCGACGGCCGAGCGTCACGACGTCGGCCGGCGGCGTGACCGTCGGGTCGAAGAGGGGGGCCATCAGGGTGGTGGTCGCGACGATCCGGCCAAGATCCTCCGATCCCGGCGGGAGCTCGGCCGCGGCCTGCTCCAGCAGCGGCACGCTCTCGTCGACCCGGTCGATGAACATCAGCAGCCGGGCGAGGTCGATCAGGAGCGACACGCGCGCGGCCGGGTCGTCGGTGAGTCGCAGCGCCTCGCGCAGGTCGAGCTCGGCGGCCGGGCCGTCGACGAGGATCATCGCCCGGGCGAGCTCGGCCGCGAGCGCCGGTCGGCGGTCCTCGGCGGGTGGTTCGGCGAGCGCCCGGCGCACGTCGATGGACACCCTGATCTCCGTCGGCACCCTCGCGGCCTGGACGTGGAGCGTCGTCGCCCTGTTCTTCCTCGGCGCC
>NZ_JBFAPC010000028.1:0-45131 GCF_040675535.1 Patulibacter sp. NPDC049589
CCGGGGGCTCCGCAGCCCGCTGGACCTGTCGACCCCCCGCGCGGCGGGGGGGCGGGGGGACGTGGAGCCGCGCGTCGCCCGCACGACGCCCCGGCGTCCTGAGGCGCAGGCCTTCGCGACGGCCCCCGCGCCCGCCGCGCCGACCGTCGACGCCCCCGCCGCTCCGGCCGCGGGCGCGACGACCGACGCCCCGCTCGCGTCGGCGTCCGCCGCCCCGGCGCCCGCCCCGGCGCCCGCCCCGGCCGACCTCCCGACGTCCGTGAGCGCCGGCCCGTCCGCCGCCACGTCGTTCGCCGGCGCCGCCGCACCGTCGGAGGCCCCCGCCGCACCGTCCGCGGAGCCGGCCGCCCGACCCTCCGCGGTCGCCCCGGCCTCGGCCGCCGTCGACACGGCCGGCCTGCCGCCCTGGGCGCTCGGCCTCGACGCCGTCGCGCTCGCTCCGGCCCGCCTGCTCGGCCGCCCGAAGCAGACGGCCCTGATCCTCGACCGCGACCTGTCGACGCGCGCCGACGCGCTCGTCGCGGCGACGGGCCCGCGCGTCACGTTCGCGGCGGTCGTCACCGCGATCCTGCACTTCCACCTGCCCGCCGACGGCGAGGCCGCCGCCCGCACGATCGGCGCCTACCGCCGCCGCAAGCTCGAGGCGCTCGACCACCCGTGGGAGGAGCGCAACGCGCGCCTGCCCGAGCCGCTGCGCGGCGAGCTCGACGAGGTCGTCGCCGGCGCCACCGGCCGCGTCGCGTCCGTGCACCGCTCGACGCTCGTCAACGCCCTGCTGGACGCCCACCTGCCCGCGACCGCCGACGAGGCCTCCCGCCTCGTCACCCGCATGGAGATGGTCCGCGGCGGGGCGTTCCTCGAGCACGCGGTCTGACGCGCGTGAACGACCCCGCGACCCCGCTGCGCAGGCGACTGCGCGCCGCGGCCCGCGGGGCCGGCGCGGTCGCCGGGATCAGCGCCCTGGGGATCGTCCTCGCCGGCGCGAGCGCCCACTCGGCGGCGGTGCAGCCGCCGCCGGGGAACACCGGGTTCGACCTGCAGCTCGGCGGTGACTACCCGCCGCCGGCCGACGCGGGCGTCGTCGAGCGCGACCGGACCGCCCCGGCCCCGGCCGACGCCTACGGCGTCTGCTACGTCAACGGCTTCCAGACCCAGGACGCCGAGATCGCCTGGTGGCGCCGCCGCCGCCCCGAGCTGCTGCTGCTGCGCGACCGCGACCTCGTCGCCACCGGTCGCCCCGGGTACGTGCGCGAGAGCTGCTGACGGGGGCCGGCGGGTCCGCCCCGTCGGCCGGCCGCTGGCGTGGCCCACGCGATCCACCGACCGTCCGCCGGCGCCCCGCCTCCGGCCGCTGCGCCGCGGGGCCCGCCGCCGACTCGGCTAGCGTCCGCGGCATGGGCGAGACGCGCACCGTGGACCTGCCGACCGCGGACGGCCCGATGGGCGTCTACGAGGCCCGGCCCGACGACACGCCCACCCGGGCCGTGTTCGTCTTCCAGGAGGCCTTCGGGGTCAACGACCACATCGAGGACGTCACCCGGCGGTTCGCCGACGAGGGGTTCCTCGCCGTCGCCCCCGCGCTCTTCCACCGCTCGGGCTCCCCGCGCATGGGGTACGACGACATCCAGCAGGTGTACCCGCACATGGGCGAGCTGACGTCGCGCGGGATCGAGGAGGACGTCGAGCAGACGCTCGAGCACCTGCGGCGCCTGGGCTTCGAGGACCACGCGATCGGGACCGTCGGGTTCTGCATGGGCGGGACGCTGTCGCTGGTCACCGGGGCGCGCCACCCGCTGGGCGCGAGCGTCACGTTCTACGGCGGCGGGATCGTCGAGGGCCGCTTCGGCGAGCCGCCGCTGATGGAGCTCGCGCCCGGGCTGCAGACGCCGTGGCTCGGCGTGTTCGGCGACGAGGACACCGGCATCCCCGTCGACCAGGTCGAGACGCTGCGCGCCGCCGCGGCCGAGGCCCTGGTGGACACCGACGTCGTGCGCTACCCCGACGCCGGCCACGGCTTCCACTGCGACGCGCGCTCGGCCTTCCGCCCCGCGCCGGCCCGCGACGCCTGGCAGCGGACGATCGCGTTCTTCGGCGAGCACCTGCAGGGCTGAGGACAGGACCGGGTCCCACCCCGTGCGTCTCGGGGGCGGAGCCTGATCCCCGATTCGGCCGGGCACGGCGCACCCGGCCCCTCACCGCCGCCGCAGCGCCCGCCACTCGTCGATCGTGTCCTGCTCGCGCGCGACCGACTCGCCGGAGCGGTCCACGTGCAGGTCGTGGGCGGCGTCCGAGCACCAGACGCCCGGGTGACGCTCCAGCCAGCGCTCGGCGTCGGCGGCGCCCTGCTCGACCAGCAGCTCCACGAAGCGCTCGTCGAACAGCAGGAAGCTCAGCAGCTCGCCCCGCGCGCGGGACCGCCCGCCGCCGAGGATCCGCGAGAGCACCGGCAGGTCGGGGCTGCGCAGGCCCTTGAGGCCGGTGTAGCGCTCGCCGAAGACCTGCTCGGCGATCGCCGCGATCCGGCCGCGCTCGGCCGGCGCCACCAGCGCGTAGGGGATGCGCCGGTACGCGGGCTTGCCGCGCGCCAGCCGCTCGGTCCGGGCCGCGCGCGCCGAGGCGGTCGGCCCGCCGCCGTCCTCGACCATGAAGCTGTTGATCGCCGCCAGGCGGTGCAGGTCGTCGGCGACCTGGTCGACGAGCAGCCCGTCGAGGATGTTCGCCGTGACGTCCGCGAGGCGCGGCGCGTGCAGCGGCTCGGGCATCGGCGAACGCGCGGCGAACGGCTCGAAGCCGATGACGACGACGCGCTCGGCGCCCAGCGCCAGCGCCGGGGCGATCGGCGAGTTCAGCCGCACCCCGCCGTCGATGTACGAGTCGGCGGCCTCCGGCGGCGAGCTGACCTGCACGGGCGGGAACAGCAGCGGGATCGCCGCGCTGGCGCGCACGTGCTCGGGCTTCAGCTCGTCGACGGCGACGTAGCGCAGGTCGTCGGACGGGCCGCCGCTCGGCACCGGCCCGCCGGACTGGACGAAGCCGACGGGCCCGCCGCCGCTGAGCGCCGTGGCGATGACGCAGACCGCGTCGACCCGGCCGTGCCGGATGTTCGTGCGCACGGCCTCCCAGTCGATCCAGCGGTCGAGCGAGCGGGCCAGCGGCGACGGGTCCATGAGGCCCGAGAGGCGCACGCCCGGCACCTCGAGCATCTCGCCGATCATCCGCGCGATCGTCGGCACGAGCGACGGGCCGAGGAACGGCCGGATCACGTCGTCCTTGCGCATGCCGCGCCACGTCTCGAGCGCGAGCGCCGCGGCCTTCTCGGGCGGCAGGTGCGCCACCGACGCGTAGAAGACGGCGTTGATCGCCCCGACCGACGTCCCGCAGAAGACGGAGATCCGCTCGCCCCGGGCCTCGAGCGCCGGCGTCAGGACCGACAGCGCGCCGACCTCGTACGCGCCGCGCGCGCCGCCGCCGGGCAGCACGACCGCGATCCGCGGCCCGGCCGGCCCCGCGCCGCGGGCGTCCCAGGCGGGAGTCGCCCGGGTCCGGTGGCCGTTGCGGGGCGCAGGGTCGTCGGGGGTTCCGTGCACGCCTCAGAGCCTCGCGCGGACGCGTCCGCGTGACCATGGACCGCGGGCCCGGCCGGGCCAGGGACGACTCGCCCTCGTGTCCGGGCCGGGTGCGGCTGACGGTCCCGGACGGGGCGGGCCCGACTCGCCCTCGTGTCCGGGCGGCGCACGAAGGCGGTCCTAGGCGGGCCGCCGCGACGCTGCGCTCCGGCACGCACGACCGGCGCGAAGCCGCCTCGGCGGCGGGCCCGGCCGCCCGATGCGCGATTCTTGAGGGGTGGACGCCCGGCCCCGCCTGTACCTCAACCACGACGTCGACTTCGACTGGCTCCGCGCCGTCGAGTTCGGTCGGGTGACGGAGGACCAGCCGGCCGACCGCTGGCACGCCCTGAGCCCGGGCTTCGCGTACCTCGCCGAGGAGGCCGGCGGGCGGATCGTCGGGTTCCTGATCGAGGACTTCCCGGAGTTCGACGAGGACGCCCCGGAGCACGCGGCGATCTGGCAGGACCCGCGGTTCGACGCGCCGGTCCTCGGCCTGTCCGACGCGACCGCCGGCGAGATCGTCCTGGCGGCGCGCACGTTCTTCGCGGGGCGCGACTCGATCAACCGCTCGATCTTCGGGATGGCGACCGAGGTCGACGGCGAGGAGGCCGTCGAGCGCTGGCGACACTGCCTGGAGGCCGGCGACGGGATGGCGCACTTCGCGCTCGGCTACACGCTGTTCGAGCTGGGCCGGCACGCCGAGGCCTACCGACACCTGCGCCACTACACCGAGATCGCCCCGATGGGCGCGTGGAACTGGTGCTGGTACGGCCGCGCCGCCGAGGCGATCGGCGAGACCGCGGAGGCCCGCGCGGCCTACTCCCGCGCGATCGAGCTGGAGGACCTCGAGGACGGCGAGCAGACCGACGCGGCGGAGCGGCTCACCGCGCTCGGCGGCGAGTGACCCGGACCGCGGCGCCCGCGGGTCAGCGCGCCGCGGCCGGCGCCGGGCGCGCGGCCCGGACCCGGGCGGCCTTGGGCTTCTCGCCCGGCTTGTAGCACCCGCCGCCGGGCTTGGACCCGAACGCGCAGAAGTTCTTGATCGTCTCGCAGTTGCGGTACGTGTAGTCGTTCTCCAGGCGCACGCGCAGGGTGTCCTTCCCGGGCCCGCAGTCGATGGTCCCGCGGCCGTAGTAGGCCCACACGTAGTCGTTCCCGGCACCGCCGCGGATGACGTTGCGGCCGTGGCTGGAGTAGAGCCAGTCGTTCCCGGCGCCGCCGTCGAGGACGTCGACCTGCTTCGTGCCGTTGTTCTTCGGGTCCCAGTCGCCCCAGAGGATGTCCTTGCCGCCCTTGCCGATCATCCGGTCGGAGCCGTGGTGGCCGAGCAGCTCGTCGTTGCGGGCGCCGCCGGTCTTGGTCGAGTCGCGGGAGTCGTTCACCTTCCAGAGGATCCCCGTGACCTTCGGCCAGCCCGCGTGGCTGACCTTGCCGGTATCGCCGCCCCCGGGCGTCGTCCGGCCGCCGCCGTCGACGCAGCCCTCGGCGTCGCGCAGCGGCGGGCAGAGCGCGGCGGCGCCGTCGGGATCCGCCGGCGCGGGGTCCGACCCCGCGGCGAGGGCCCCGGCCGAGCCCGCGGCGAGGACGGCGACGGCGAGGGCCGCCGCGGCGCCCGCCCGGCGACGGGAGCTGGCTGGGCGGGAGTCGGGGACGCGCATCGGGCGACCCTAGTCCCGGGGTGCGGCCACCGCCATCGGTCATCCGGCGGATCCCGAGCGCCGGACATCCATCCCAAGTAAGAGGTGCCACATGCTACTTTCGCGGTATGGCCACCGACAGCGTCATCAAGCCCGACCACGCGGCGTCGGGGCGCCACCCGATCTTCACCGACGAGCACGAAGAGCTGCGGGCGTCGATCCGATCGTTCGTCGAGAAGGAGCTCGCCCCGCACGCGGACGAGTGGGAGGAGACGACGTTCCCCGACTCCGTGTTCACGCGGATGGGCGAGCTCGGCTACCTCGGCCTGCACTACCCCGAGGAGTACGGAGGCCAGGGCGGCGACTACGCCACCCAGATCGTGCTGGCGGAGGAGATGTCCCGCTCGCACTCCGGCGGCCTCGTGATGGGCGTCGCCGTCCACACCGACATGGCGAACCCGCCGCTGAAGCTCCTGGGCACCCACGAGCAGAAGCTGCACTACCTCGTGCCGGCGCTGAAGGGCGAGAAGATCGCCTGCCTCGGCATCACCGAGCCGGGCGCGGGCTCCGACGTCGCGGGCATCCAGACGACCGCCGTGCGGGACGGCGACGAGTGGGTCGTCAACGGCTCGAAGCTCTACATCACCAACGGCCACCGCGCCGACTACATCGTCCTCGTCGTCAAGACCGACCCCGACGCGGGTTACGGCGGCTTCAGCCTGCTGCTGGTCGACATGGACTCCCCCGGCGTCGTCCGGGAGAAGCGCCTCGAGAAGCTCGGGATGCACGCGTCCGACACGGCGCTGTTGGCCTTCCAGGACGTGCGCGTGCCCGCCGGGAACCTGCTGGGCGAGGAGGGCAAGGGCTTCTACCACATCATGTGGGAGCTCCAGGGCGAGCGGCTGATCGCCGCCGCGGGCGCCGTCGCGGCCGCCGACCGGCTCGTCGAGCGCACGCTGGAGTTCGCCCGCCAGCGCCAGGCGTTCGGCCGCTCGATCGGCACGTTCCAGGGCATCCGCTGGAAGTTCGCGGAGATGGCCACGAAGATCGAGGCCGGCCGCCAGATGACCTACAACACCGCCTGGCGCGTGATGCAGGGCGAGTACCCGGTGCGCGAGATCTCGATGGCGAAGCTCTACACCTCGCGCATGGCGTGCGAGGTCGCCGACGAGTGCCTGCAGATCCACGGCGGCGCCGGCTACATGAAGGAGTACGGCATCGAGCGGGCCTGGCGCGACCTGCGCCTGAACCGCATCGGCGCGGGCACGGACGAGACGTTGCTCGAGGTCATCGGCCGGTCGTACGGGCTGTGAGCACGGCGGAGCGGGCGGGGTCCCCCGGGGCAGGAGACGGGACCAGCACCGGCGCGCGCCCGGCTGCTGGCGAGGGCGAGGGCGAGGGCGACACGCCGGACGGCAAGGGCGCGACGGCCGCGGCATCCGCCGGGGTTGACCACCGCGCCGCCCGTCTCCCCGACCCGCCGTTCACGGCCGAGCACGAGGAGCTGCGCGGCTCGATCCGCCGCTGGGTGGAGACGGAGCTGCAGCCGCACGTGCAGGAGTGGGAGGACGCCGAGTGGGTGCCGTCGTCGGTCTTCCGGCGCGCGGGCGAGCTCGGGTTCCTCGGCCTCGCCTACCCCGCCGAGCTCGGTGGCCAGGGCGGCGGCCCGATCCACGAGGCGGTGCTGCAACAGGAGCTCGCGCGCTCCGGCTCGGCCGGCCTGGCCGCCGCGCTCGGCGCGCCGATCACGATCGCGACCCCGCCGATCCTGAAGTTCGGGACGCCGGAGCAGCAGGTCCGCTGGGTCCCGCCGGTCCTCGCGGGCGAGAAGGTCGCCGCGCTGGCGATCACCGAGCCCGGCACCGGCAGCGACGTCGCGGGCGTGCAGACCACCGCACGGAAGGTCGACGGCGGCTTCGTCGTCACCGGGGAGAAGTGCTACATCACGGGCGGCGTCCGGGCCGACCACCTGGTCGCGGCGGTGAAGACCAAGGACGCGGACCCGCCCGCCCGCCACGGCGGCATCTCGTTCCTCGTGATCGAGCGCCCCCCGGCACCGGAGGGGTCCGAGGACGACCCGGCGGCGCTGGGCGCGGACCGCGGAGACGGCATCACCGCCCGGCCGCTGCAGAAGCTCGGCTGGCACGCGTCCGACACGGCGCTGATCAGCCTGCAGGACGTCTTCGTCCCCGACGACCACCTGCTGGGTGAGCTGCACGGCGCGTTCAAGCTGATCATGAGCAACTTCGCGTGGGAGCGGATCTCGATGGCGCTCGGCGCGGTCGCGGGCATGGAGGCGGTGCTCGAGACGACGAAGGCCTACGTCGCGCAGCGCCGGGCGTTCGGCCGCCGGATCGCCGACTTCCAGGGCACCCGCTGGGCGCTGGCCGAGATGGGCACGAAGGCCGAGGCCTGCCGCGCCCTGACGTTCGCGGCGCTCCGCAAGCACGAGCTCGGCGTCGTGACCCCGATGGAGGTCGCGCAGGTGAAGCTCCTGACCCAGCGCGCGATGGTCGAGGTCGCCGACGGCTGCCTCCAGCTGCACGGCGGCGCCGGCTACATGAAGGAGTACGGCATCGAGCGCGCCCTGCGCGACGCGCGCCTGGGCCCGATCGGCGGCGGCACCGACGAGATCATGAAGGACGTCATCGGGCGGCTGATGGGGGTCTGACGCGGGTGGAGGGTCTGACGCGGGCAGACACGGACCCGCCTGGGGGCGGAGCTGCCACGTCGGTGGTGGCGGGTCCGCGGCCGGCGGAACGGGGTCGGCCGATCCCCGGCCACGCGGTGTCCACGATCGTCCGCGGGTCCCCGGGAGACGCCGGTGCCCGACGGGGGTCGGCCGATCCCCGGCCACGCGGTGTCCACGATCGTCCGCGGGTCCCCGGGAGACGCCGGTGCCCGACGGGGGTCGGTCGATCCCCGGCCACATGGTGTCCACGATCGTCCGCGGGTCCCCGGGAGACGCCGGTGCCCGACGGGGGTCGGTCGATCCCCGGCCACGCGGTGTCCACGATCGTCCGCGGGCGCCGGCGCCTCCGGCCGGCCCGGGTCGGTGCCCGCGCCGGCCGACCGGGTACCGGTTCGGGCCATGGAGCTGCAGGAGATCACGCCCGGCCTCTGGCGCTGGACCGCCCCGCATCCCGACTGGGTCGCCGACGCCGATCCCGACTCGCCCGACGGGTGGGACCGGGACGTCGGCTGCGTGCTCCTCGCGACCGAGGACGCCACCATCCTGATCGACCCGCTCGTCGCCGACGAGGCCGGCGCGTGGGAGCCGCTGGACGACGTCGTCCGGGCGCGCGGCCGGCCGGTCGTGGTCCTGACGACGATCGCGTTCCACGACCGCAGCCGCGACGCCGTGCTCGCCCGCTACGACGGCGCGGTCCTCGGCGAGCCGGACGCGCCGCCGGCGGGCGTCGAGGCGATCCCGCTGCCCGACGCCGGCGAGACGATGTTCTGGCTCCCCGGGCCCCGGGCCCTCGTGCCCGGCGACCGCCTCCTCGGCGACTCGGACGGCGGCGTCCGCCCCAGCCCGGAGTCGTGGACGGGCTACATGCCGCGGCCGCTCGCCGCCGCCGAGCTGCGGGCGTTGCTGACGCCGCTGCTGGACCTGCCCGTCGAGCGGGTCCTCGTCTCGCACGGAGATCCGGTCCTGCGGGACGGGCGCGCGGCGCTCGCCCGCGCCCTCGAGGGCGCCTGACCGCGACGCGGCGCCGGAGCGGACGGCGCCCGCCCGACACGGGCTCCGCCGTCGCCGTCCGCGCCCCCACGCGCACCCCGAGCGCCGCCTCGCCGGGCTCCGCGTCGCGGTCGCTCCGGACCTCGGGCGGCGCGCTTCCCGCGCCGTGCTCGCCACCACGCCGGCCTCCCCCACCGACCTCGGACGGCCCGCGGCAGCGCCGTGCGCGATCCTCCCCGGCAGGCACCACGACGGAGGAGCGGGACATGGGCGTACTGGACGGCAAGGTGGCGATCGTCACCGGATCGGGCCGCGGGATCGGGCTGGCGACCGCGCGGCTGCTCGGCGAGCAGGGCGCGACCGTCGTGGTCAACGACCTGGACCCCGACGTCGCCCGCGAGGCCGCCGACGGGATCGCCGGCGAGACGAGCGTCGTCACCGGCGACCTGACGAAGCCCGGCGTCCCGGACCGCCTCGTCGAGGAGACGATCGCGGCCCACGGGCGGATCGACATCCTCGTCAACAACGCCGGCTACACGCTCGACGCGCCGTTGCACAAGCTCACCGACGAGGCGTTCCAGCGGATGCTCGACATCCACACGATCGCGCCGTTCCGACTGATCCGCGCGGCCGCCCCGCACCTGCGCGAGCCGGCGAAGAAGGAACGGGCGGAGGGCGTCGAGGTCTTCCGCAAGATCGTCAACGTGTCCTCGATCTCCGGCACCTTCGGCAACGCCGGCCAGGCGAACTACGCCGCCGGCAAGAGCGCCATCGTCGGCCTGACGAAGACCCTCGCCAAGGAGTGGGGTCAGTTCAAGGTCAACGTCAACGCCGTCGCGTTCGGCTGGATCGAGACCCGTCTGACCGCGCTGTCGGGCGACGACAACGTCACCGAGATCGACGGGCAGCAGGTCCGACTCGGGATGCCGGAGGCCGCCCGCGACGCCGCCGCGCTCGGCGTGCCGCTCGGCCGCGCCGGCACCCCGGAGGAGGCCGCCGGCGGCGTCTTCTTCCTCTGCTCGCCGTGGGCGGACTACGTCCACGGCCAGACGCTGCACGTCACGGGCGGCGCGTCGGGCGGCATGACCGGCTGAGGGACGGGGGCCCGCCCCGCGCGACTCGGGCACAGAACGCGCCCCAGGGCGACGGGGCGCGGCGTACCCGGAGGAGCGCTCGTCGCCCCGACGCGGCCGGCGCGGCGGGATCCGCTGCGCCGGACGGTGCGTCGGGGGCGATCTGTCCCGGGCTTCGCCACGCGCGGCGCAGGTCCTTCCCGGTCGCCCTCCGCGCCGTCGTCCTTGCCGGCCCGCGCCCGTCGGCCCGTCCCTGCCGGCCCGCGCCCGCCGCCCCGCACTTGCCGGCCCGCGCCCGTCGGCGACCGCCGGGCGGCGTGGGCGGAGAACCTCAGACCGGTCAGGCGCCCGGCGGCCGCCAGGCCTTCGCGGCGGGCCGGCCGCCGTCCTCGACGACGCCGTAGAGCGTCTTGATCTCGTCGAAGATGCCGTCGGCGACGGCCTGCGAGTCGTCGCGGTCCGCGCCGCCGGGTCCCCGGCGCTCCCAGCGCAGCGGCTCGCCGAAGAGGATCGTGATCTTCGGGAAGTGGCCGCGCTTGAGGTTGCGCACGTGCGAGCTGCCGTGGATCGCGCACGGGATGATCGTGGCGCCGCTCTCCAGCGCGATCCGGCCGATGCCGGGCTTCGCGCGCTCCGCGAGCTTGCCGCTGCGCGACCGGCCGCCCTCGCAGTACATCGCCATGCAGCCGCCGCGGTCGAGGATCGCGTGCACGGTCTTGAAGGTCTCGGTGTCCCGCTGGCCGCGGCGCACCGGGAACGTCCCGCCGTTGGCGTACAGCCGGTCGATCGGCGGCTTGAACATCTGCGACTTCGCCATGAAGTGGATCTTCCGGCGCGTGCCGAGGCCCATGAAGAAGTGGTCGAAGTTCGAGAAGTGGTTCGGCGCGATCACCAGCGGGCCCGACGCCGGGATCCGCTCGGTGCCGTAGGCGACCGTGCGGTAGAAGCCGACGCCGACCAGCGAGGTGAACAGCCGCGTCAGGTCGTACGCCGGGCCGGGTTCCTTCTGCCGCGTCCGGACGTGGTACTTGTCGAACAGCTCCGCGGGCCGCGGGTCGACGTAGACCTGTTCCTTGAGCTTGACCAGGTCGTCCGCCATCGGCCGGATCCTAGCCCGCCGCGGACCCGCGCGGGTGCCCCGAGCCCCGCCGCAGACCCATGCGATCGCGACCCGAGACGCTCGGGGTGCGGACCCCACCCCATCCCGATCAGTCCGGCACGGCCTGCCGCAGCGAGCGCCGCACGGCGTCGGTCCAGCCGACGTGGAGCGTCGCCGCCTCGTCGCGGGACATCCGCGGCGTGTACTCGGCGGCCTGGCGCCACGTCCGCGAGACGTCGCGCTGGCTCCACGCGCCGACGCCGACGCCGGCCAGGAACGCGGCCCCGAGCGCGGTCGTCTCGTGGATCGCCGGCACCACGACCGGCACGCCCAGGACGTCGGCCTGGAACTGCATCAGCCAGCGGTTGGCGGTCGCGCCGCCGTCGGCCTTCAGCACGCGCAGGTCGTCGCCGGCGGCGGCCTCCATCGCGCGCACCGCGTCGACGGTCTGGAACGCGATCGACTCGAGCGTCGCCCGTGCCAGGTGCGCGCGGGTGCTGCCGCGCGTCAGGCCGGTGATCGTGCCGCGGGCGTAGGGGTCCCAGTGCGGCGCGCCGAGGCCCGCGAACGCGGGGACGAGGTAGACGCCGTCGTTGGACGTCAGCGACCCGGCGAGCCCCTCCGTCTCGCCCGCGCTGTCGATGATCCGCAGCCCGTCGCGCAGCCACTGCACGGCGGCGCCGGTCGCGAAGACCGAGGCCTCCAGCGCGTAGACGGTGCGGGCGCCGATCTGCCACGCGACGGTGGTGATCAACCCGTCGTGGACCGTCGGCTCGCCCTCGGGGAAGTCGTCCGCGGTGCCGGTGTTCAGCAGCACGAACGAGCCCGTGCCGTACGTGTTCTTGCCCTCGCCGCGATCCAGGCACGCCTGGCCGTAGAGCGCGGCCTGCTGGTCGCCCGCCGCGCCGCCGACGGGGCACGTCGCGCCGCCGAGGACGCCCTCGCGCACCCGGCCGAAGCCGCCGATCGAGGGACGGACCTCCGGCAGCGCGCGGATCGGGACGCCGAGCAGCTCGCAGAGCTCCGGGTCCCAGTCGCCGGCCTTCAGGTCGAAGAGCATCGTCCTCGACGCGTTGGACGGCTCGGTGACGTGCTCGCCCGTGAGGTTGAAGAGCAGCCAGGAGTCGATCGTCCCGAAGACCGCGGTGCCGCGCTCGGCGCGCTCCCGGAGCTCCGGCAGGTGCTCGAGCAGCCACGCGATCTTCGTCCCCGAGAAGTACGGGTCGAGCACGAGGCCGGTCTTGCGCCGGACGAGCGGCTCGTGGCCCTCGTCGCGCAGCCGGTCGCACATCCCGGCGGTGCGGCGGTCCTGCCAGACGATCGCCCGGTGCAGCGGCTCGCCCGTCGCCGGGTCCCAGACGCAGACGGTCTCTCGCTGGTTCGTGATCCCGACGGCCGCCAGCTGCGCGGGGTCGAGGCCGGCGTCGTCGCAGGCCTCCAGCGCGACGGCCCGGGTCGTCGCCCAGATCTCGCCGGCGTCGTGCTCGACCCAGCCCGGCTGCGGGAAGTGCTGGGCGAACTCGCGGTAGGCGCGGCCCATCGGCACGCCGTCCTCGTCGACCACGAAGCACGTGGTGCCCGTGGTGCCCTGGTCGATCGCGAGGATCATCGGCTGCTCCTGGTCGGCGGGTGGGCCGGCGCCGGCCCGGACGTGGCGCGGGCGCGGGCGGGGACGCCGGGCATGCAGGACGGGCGGCGCGTGGGCATCACGTGCGCCCCGGGGCGCCGGGAGGACCGGGCACGATGCCGTCGGCGGACCGGTCGGTCGCCTCGTCGGCAGCCTCGGCGTCCGGCGCGGGGGCGCCGGGCAGCAGCGTCGCGACGAAGTCCGCGATCCGGTGCAGCGCGTCGCGGGCCTCGGGCGTACCGGCCCACGCGGGGACGACGTGCAGCGCGCCCTCGTAGACCTCGAGCGTCGCCGGCACGCCGGCGGCCGCGAGCGTCCGGGCGACCCGGGCGCCGTCGTCGCGCAGCACCTCCCCCGCCCCGACCTGGACGAGCGTCGGCGGCAGCTGCGCCTGCAGCTCGTCGGGGGCGAACAGCGGCGAGATCCGCCAGCTCTTCGGGTCCTCCCCGCCGGCCGCGACCCGCGCGCAGCGGCGCAGGCCGACCTCGGGGATGAACGGGTCCTCGGCGGCGTTCAGCCTGATCGACTCGCCGCTGGCGGACAGGTCGCTCCAGGGCGAGAGCAGCACGAGCGCGGCCGGCAGCGGCAGCCCGGCCTCGGCGGCGTGCAGGACGAGCTGGTGGGCGAGGTTGCCGCCCGCCGAGTCCCCCGCGACGACGATCCGCGAGGCGTCGGTGTGCTCCAGGACGGCCCGGTAGACGGCAAGCGCGTCCTCGATCGGGGCGGGCAGCGTCCACTCCGGCGGCAGGCGGTAGTCGACCGAGACGGCGGGCAGCCCGGTCACGTGCGAGAGCCGGGCGACGAGGCCGCGGTGCGTACGGACGGAGCCGAAGACGTAGCCGCCGCCGTGCAGGTAGAGGATCAGCGGCTCGCCGTCGCGCGGCGAGGCCGGGGCGGGCTGCTCCGGGTGGCCCTTCATCGCGCGGCGGGCGCGGATCCGCTCGCAGTGGACGCCGCCGATCTCCGTCTTCTCGACCGCGGTGCCGCGCAGGATCGGCACGTGGTCGGTCGGGTCCATCATGCGCTGGAGCATCCGGATGCCGCGCGGCGTCATGCGCCAGCCCTTGGCGATCGGCAGCCAGAAGCGCCGCGTCCGGCCGCCGAGCTTCACGGTCTGCGGGCTCGGGGGACCGAACTCGTGCACCGTCGGTTCGCGCACCACGGAGGACATGCGGGGACCCTACCTGCGGGCGTACGCGGTCCTCCGCGCGCCACGGGAGTGCGACCCGACACAGGACGCCCTACCGGCGGTCGCAACCTCTCCCGCGCCCCGCCGACGCGGCTATGGTCCGCGCCTCATGCCCGGCGAGCTGCTCACGGACCACCCCGCCGACGGGGTCGTCCGCCTGACGATCTCCAACCCGTCGCGCCACGGCGCGCTGGACCACCCGATCCTCGACGCGCTCGCCGCGGCCGTCCGCGAGCACGGCGGCGAGGCCGGGATCGCCGCCGGCGTCCGCGCGATCGTCCTGACCGGTGCCGGCGGCCGGTTCTCCTCCGGGTACGACCTCAGCGGACTGGGCGACCTGGCGCGCGAGGAGTTCGTCCGCCGGGCCGAGGCCCTGATCGCCCACCCGTTCACCGCCGCGATCGAGGCCCTCGAGGCCACGGACGTCCCGACGGTCGCCGCGCTGCCCGGTCACACGATGGGCGGCGGCCTCGAGCTCGCGCTGGCCTGCGACCTGCGCGTCGCGGCCGACCACATCGAGCTGGCGATGCCGCCCGCCAAGCTCGGACTCGTCTACCCGCACACCGGCCTGCGCCGCTTCGTCGACGCGATCGGCGTCGCCCGCACCCGCGAGCTGTTCCTCCTCGGCCACTCGATCGACCCCGGCACCGCGCTGGCGTGGGGCCTGATCAACGGGGTCTCCGACGCCGAGGACCTGCAGGACGAGGTCCTCGCGCTCGCGACCGACCTCGCCGGCGGCGCGCCCCTCTCCCTGCGCGGCAACAAGCGGATGCTGCGCGCGCTGCTGGCCGCCGAGGGCGACGTCGGCCCGGCCCTGGAGGCCGAGCTCGTCGCCCTGCGCGAGGAGAGCTTCCAGAGCGACGACCTGCTCGAGGGCGTCACGGCGTTCCGGGAGAAGCGGCCGCCGGTGTGGCGGGGGCGCTGAGTCGGGCCGCGCGGCCTCGCCCCCGTGTACGCCGCCCGGTGCCTGCCACACTCGGTGCGTGCGACGTGTGTGGCGAGCCGCGAGGGGGCGGCTGTTCGTGGACCGTGAGCAGCGACGGTGGCTCGAACGCGTCGCCGGCGTCGGCGACGCGTTCGACGATCGCCAGAGGGCGGTCGCCGCCGAACGCCGGCGCGTCGCTCGCTCCGTCATCGCCGCGTACGCCGCCCTCGGACCTCGGAGCGGCGCCGGCGGCCTGTATGCGCGCCTTGCCGCGTACCTCGAGGGGTTCGGCGCCGAACCAGCGGACGTCGGGGCGAGCGACCTCGTTGCCCCGCCCCCGGAGGCGGATGCCGATCGACGGGCGAAGATCCGCGCCGAGCTCGAGCTGCGCGCGACCGTCCTCGCCACGGCGCCGGATGTCGAGGACCCGGACGCAAGCGCCGACCGACGTCTCGCCGCCGCGCTCTGGACGGGCCTGGAGGCCATCGAGACGCGCTATGACGCGCTGCGGCGCGGACTCCTCAGCGACGCGCTCGCGGGGCTTCGCGAGCTCCAGGACGACCCGTGCGCGGACCTCGCGTTGCTCCGGCTCACGGCCGAGGGACTCACCGAGCACGTCCGATCCACGGAGGCCCAGACCGCGGCGTGGCGTGTTCCCGACGTCGAAGCGGCCGTCGACGCCGAGCGGCGCGTCCATGCGTCGATCACGACGATGCGCGACCACCGGCGTCTGCTGCTGGCGTGCTTCCGGCGCGGCACGAAGGCCCAGACCGCCCACCGTGACGCAGATCCCTCGGGCTGACCCCGACGCTGCAGACGCCGATGCGGACGGTGCAGCGCCGCCGAACAGCGGTCGGCACCCGGCCGCCCGACACCCCGACCGCCCGACCCGGCACGATGGCCCCGTGCGCCTGATCAGCTGGAACGTCGCCTCCCTCCGGGCCCGCCTGCCCCGCGTCCTCGAGCTGCTCGAGGAGCTCGAGCCCGACGCGCTGTGCCTGCAGGAGACGAAGTGCTCCGCCGACCAGCTGCCGCGCGAGGCGATCGCGTCCTACGGCTACCGGATCGACGACCACTCCGGCGGCCGCTGGAACGGCGTCGCGGTGCTGACCCGGATCGAGGACGCCGAGCCGGGCGACGGCGACCCGGCGCTCGACGCCAGCTCGCACACCGTCCGCGGGCTGCAGGGCGAGCACGACCCGGAGCAGGCGCGCTGGGTCGAGACCCGCGTCGGCGACACCGTCGTCTGCTCCGCCTACGTGGTCAACGGCAAGGCGCTGGACCACCCCGACTACCAGGCGAAGCTCCAGTTCTTCCGCGCGATGGCCGACCGCGTCCGCGTGCTCGCCGACGCCGGCCCCGTCGCGGTGCTCGGTGACGTGAACGTCTGCCCGACGGACCAGGACTGCTGGAACCCCGCGCAGTTCGAGGGCTCGACGCACACCTCCGAGCCCGAGCGCGCCGCGCTGCGCTCCGTCCTGGAGGCGGGCCCGCTGGTCGACGCCCACGAGGCGTACAACGGCGCGCTGGACGCCGCCGGCGAGCCCGTCTTCACCTGGTGGGACTACCGCGCCGGGTCGTTCCACAAGAACTGGGGCCTGCGGATCGACCTCGCGATGCTCGACGCGCAGACCGCCGAGCGGATCGACTCGGTCTGGATCGCGCGGGACTACCGCAAGGGCGAGAAGCCCTCCGACCACGTCCCGCTCGTGGTCGACCTGGACTGAGCCCCGTCTACCGCCCGCGCAGGTGCGGGTCGACCTCGGCGGTGGCCCGGTGGGCCAGCGCGGTGGCGAACGAGCCGGGCAGGTCGTAGGTCTCCACCAGCCGGCGGCGGACCGCGGCGAAGAGCGCCCAGGACATCTCGTGGTCGGCGACGCCGGCCGCCCGGAGCTGCCCGAGCTGCCGGGCCGCCTCGACGTGGGCGATCGTCGTCGGGTTGTGGTGGTGGCCGGCCACGGGACGCCGCAGCCGGGCGGAGAGCTCGTCGGGGTCGAGTGCCGGGCCGTCGGCGGCCGGATCGTCCCCGTCGACGGGGCCGACCGGCCGGGCGCGGAGCCCCATCCGCGGGGCGGTGTCGTCGATGTCGTCCCCCTCCGCACGCAAGTCGGCGACGGACCGCGCGATCAGCTTGGCGACGTGGTTCTCTCGCATCGGTGTTCGTCGGTCGGGGGAGGTACATCGCCGCGCCACGGTCGGTCACGCGGCTTCGGCGGGCCGCTGCAGAGCGTGGTACCCGACACCGACCGTAGCGCAGCGCGATCGCGACCCCACCGCCACGCGCCGCTGCCGTTCGGCCCGCGTCGTCAGGCCGCGCGGCCCGGGTGGCTGCGTGCTCGCAACTCCCGAACCTCCTCGAAGGGCACCCGGATGAGCGACCGCTGTCGGAGCTCCGCCTACGGCGCCCAGATCCAGGCGACGAAGATCACCGCCCACCCGGCCTGGAGCGTCAGCAGCAGCGGCGCCATCCAGCGCATCCGGCGGCCGCGGTGCGCCCACAGGCCGAGCGCGACGACGAGCGGGAAGCACGCCATCGTGAACCGCGGCAGCGACATCAGCGGCTGCTGCACCGACGGCACCGACAGCGGGTAGGCGAGCGAGACGACGCCCCACGCCACCCAGCTGGCCGGCAGGCGCCGCCGCGCCCACCAGAGGACGGTGATCGCCGCGACGACGAACGCCAGCAGCACGACGTCGCGCGCGAGCGTCACCGACGGCATCTGGTCGGGGATCAGCGGCGCCACGTGCCAGAGGCCCGCGTAGTCGCCGAGCCGGCCGAGCACCGCCCACGCGCCCTCCAGCAGCCCGCCGACGGGCGTCAGGAACCGCCGCTCCCAGTCGCCCTGGGCCGCGACCGCGCCCATCGGGTCGCCGGTCGCGACCCCGAGGTACGCGGCGTAGAGCGCCACACCGAGGGGCACGAGGGCGATCCACAGCACGTCGGGGCGCAGGCCGCGCCGGGGGAGCCAGGCCCGCGCGCCCGGCAGCGTCCCGACGCCGGCCGCGGGGCTCCAGCCACGGCCCTCCATCGCCGTCGCGGCCACCGCGCCACGCCGTCCGAAGGACCGGCCGGCGGGCGCCGGGCGCCGCCCGCCCGCGAGCCGCGCCCACGGACTCCATCCCTCCGACGCTCGCGTCTGCGGGCCCCCGCGCCGCCCCCACAGGTACTCGACCGCCAGCGGGACCACGAGCAGCACGCCGATGCTGCGGCACGACGCGGCGACGAGTCCGAGCACCCCCGCCAGCGCCCACCGGTCCCGGCGGGCGGCGACCAGCGCCCCGAGCGACAGCAGCAGGAACAGCGCCTCGGTGTAGACGGCCGACAGGAAGATCGCCGGCGGGACGTAGGCGGCGACGCGGACGACCGTGGTGGCCGTCGCCGCGTCGCGGGCCCGGGCGACGACGCGGTGCAGGAGCGTCAGGAAGCCGAGCGCCGCGGACCACGAGACCAGCAGCCCCGCCGGCACGAGGGCGCCGCCCAGGGGCGTCGAGACGATCGACACCAGCAGCGGATACAGCGGGAAGAACGCCGAGCGCGCCGGCACCGCGGAGCGGTACCCGCCGCGGGCGACGTCGAGGTACCACGTGCTGTCCCAGCGGCAGCCGGGCGCGACGAGCGCGTCGATCCCGGGCGTCCCGGTCGGGCGGCACGCCCACAGCGGGTCCAGGCGCGCGCCGCGCGAGTCCGCCCAGCCGAACGCCGCGATGACGACGAGGCCGGTGATCCAGACGACCGCACGGGAGAGCGCGAACGCCCGCACCGACTCGCGGACGGCGACCGACCACTCGCGGCCGAGGGCGTCGGACAACCCGCCCGGGAGGGCGCGGCCGGCCGCGGGGACGGTCGACGGGGGCACGGCCACGACGATCACGGGTCGTCCGGCCCCGAGTGCGGCCGAGACGTGAACCCCGTGTGCTTCCGCCCTTGACAACTCGACGAAGTAAGTGGACACTCACTTTCGATGTCGACGACCCGCATGTCCGCCGAGGAGCGCCGCTCCGCGATCATCGAGGCCGCGATGGGCCTCGTGGCGCAGCGCGGCTTCGACGCGACGCCGACCCTGGCGATCGCCAAGGCCGCCGGCATCTCGCACGCCTATCTCTTCCGGCTCTTCCCGTCCAAGGAGGACCTCGGGGTCGCCCTCGTCACCCACTGCAACGCGGTGATCCACCAGCGCTTCGTCCACGCCGCCGAGGCCGCCGTGGCCCGTGGCGAGGAGCCCGGTCCGGCGATGGGGACCGCCTACGGCGAGCTGCTGCAGGAGCGCGACATCATCCTCGTCCAGATGCACGCGCACGCCGCGTCGCCGACGCACCCCGAGATCCGCGCGGCGATGCGCGAGGCCTTCCGCGACCTCGTCGAGCTCGTGCGGGACACGACGGGCGCCGCCCCCGACGCCATCAACGCGTTCTTCGCCAAGGGGATGCTGATGAACATCTCGGTGGCACTCGACCTGTTCGCGGTGGACGAGCCGTGGGCACACACGCTCACCGGCATCTCGGGCGCCGACGACACCGACCCGGCCTGCGCCGTCTCCCCCGCGTCCTCCGGCCTCGTCGCCGACGACCTCGCCGTCGCGGGGGCCCGCTCCCCCGACTGACCGCCGACGGCCCCGGGGCCCGCCCCCGTCTCACCCGCCGGCGGCGACCAGGCCCCGCAGGCCCCACCCTCGCGACCGGCCACCGCCGCCGGGCACTCCCTTCGACCCATCCACCGGACCCCGCTCTCGCCCCGAAAGAGAGTGAGCACTCACTAGAAAGGCAACGCCGATGTCCCCGCCACCCGCCCTCTCCAATCCGTTCCGCGCCGTGCTCATCGTGGCCGTCGCGGTCTTCATGACGTCGCTCGACAACCTCGTCGTCGGCGTCGCCCTGCCGTCCATCAAGGCCGACCTCGGCGGCTCGCTCGAGGCGCTCGAGTGGACGGTCAACGCCTACACGCTCGCGTTCGCGGTCTTCCTGCTCACCGGTGCCGCGCTCGGCGACCGCTTCGGTCGCAAGCGGACGTTCCTGGTCGGGCTGACGCTCTTCACGGGCGCCAGCGCCGTCGCGGCGATGGCCGGCAGCGTCGAGGTCCTCGTCGGCGCCCGCGCCGTGCAGGGCCTCGGCGCCGCCATCATCACGCCGCTCTCCCTGGCGATCCTCGCCGACGCCGTCCCGGCCGACCGCCGCGGCCCCGCGATCGGCCTGTGGGGCGCGGTCTCCGGCCTCGGCGTCGCGCTCGGGCCGGCCGTCGGCGGCGCCGTCGTCGAGGGCACCCACTGGTCCTGGATCTTCTGGCTCAACGTCCCGGTCGGCCTGCTCCTGCTGCCGATCGCCTGGCGCGGACTGCGCGAGTCCTACGGCGAAGGTGGGCGCAGCACGCCGATCGACCGGCCGGGCCTCGTCCTCTCCTCCGTCGGCCTCTTCGGCCTGACGTTCGGCATCGTCCGCAGCCAGGTGCTCGGCTGGGGCAGCACGACCGTGCTCGTCTCGATCGCCACGGGGATCGTCGTCCTCGCCGCCTTCCTGCTCTGGCAGCGCCGGACCGTCGCCCCGATGCTCCCGCTGCGACTCTTCCGCTCGGTGCCGTTCTCGGCGACCAACCTGCTCGTCTTCGCGATGTTCTTCGGGATGTTCGGCTCGATCTTCCTGCTCGGCCAGTTCTTCCAGGTCGCGCAGGGCATGGGCCCGCTGGAGGCCGGGCTGCGGACCCTCCCCTGGACCGGCATGCCGGTGATCGTCGCCCCGATCGCCGGGATCCTCGCCGACCGGATCGGCGCCCGGCCGCTGCTCGTGGCCGGCATGGCCCTCCAGGCGATCGGGCTGCTCTGGCTGGCGTCCGTCACCCGCGTCGACGTGGCCTACGGCGCGCTGATCGTGCCGTTCGTCCTCTCGGGTGCGGGCATGGGTCTCGTCATCGCCCCGGTCACCGGCGCCGTCCTCGCCGCCGCCCCCACGGCCCTGGCCGGCAAGGCGTCCGGCGCGACGAACGCGATCCGCGAGACCGGCGGGGTCTTCGGCGTCGCGATCCTCGCGACCGTCTTCGCGTCGAGCGGGTCGTACCTGTCGCCGCAGGAGTTCGCCGACGGGCTGCGGGCGGCGATCCCGATCGGCGGTGCGGTGCTCGCCGTCGGCGCGCTGATCGGGCTCCTGACGCCCGGCCGGCGCCCGGCCGCGGATCCCGTCGCGATCGCCACGGACGACGAGGCGGCCGACCACGGCGCGGGCGAGGGCGCCGAGCCGGTGGCCGTCGGCTGACCGGCGGGGCCGGTGGGACGAGGCGAGTCGGCGGACCGACCGACCCCGCGCGACCCGCGCGGCCCGAACGCGCCCCGCCGCCGCGAACCCGATCCGCGCCGACGGGGATCATCTAGGGTGGGATCGCGCCCGGGCCCCCGCCGGGGCCCGTCCGATCGATGCCCGCCCCCCGCCTGCTCCCGCCGCTCCTGTGCCTCCTCCTGGCGGCCACGTCGGTGACCGGGTGCGGCGACGACGGCGCGACGACGACCTCCGCGTCGACCGTCCCGCCCGCGCTGGCCGCACAAGGCGACCGCGGCGGCACCGAGACCGGCAGCGCGCCGGCCGCGACCCCGCTGAAGGACTACGCGTCCGGCGGCCGCGCGGCCTCCGCGCCCGTGGCGAGGGCGGTCCGCGCCGGCTTCCGGGGCTTCGCCCGGGGCGTCCTCGACCGTGACGCGGCCGCGGCGTGCTCCCACGTCACGGGCTTCGAGGCGCTGCTGCGCGCCCGCGGTCAGCAGGGCGACTGCCAGACCCTGCTGCCGGCGATCGGCAACACCTCCGCCGGCCCGTCGCCGCGCGACATCGCGCTGATCTCCGGCGCCGACGTCGTCGTCGCCGGCGACCGCGCCACGATCAGCGTCGGCAGCGAGGCACCCGTGCCGATGGCCCGCGTCGGCGGCGACTGGAAGCTCGACTACGCGGCGTTCGCCGAGACCACGAAGGATCCCTGAGATGAGCGAGACCCCGGTCACCCCGAAGATGGCCGCGGCCGTGATCGTCGTCCGCGACGGGCCGGACGGGTTCGAGGTCCTCGTCGGGCAGCGCACGCCGAAGGCCAAGTTCATGGGCGGCTTCTGGGTCTTCCCCGGCGGGCGCGTCGACCCCGAGGACGGCGACGGGGAGGCCGCCTGGCCCGTCGCCGCGGCCCGCGAGGTCCGCGAGGAGGTCGGGATCGAGATCCCGGTCGACGCGCTGCGCGCCTTCGACCGCTGGGTCACGCCGGAGGCCCTGCCGCGCCGCTTCGACACCGTCTTCTTCCTCGCGCCGGCACCCGCGGGCGCCGAGGCGGCCATCGACGGCGAGGAGATCGTCGACAGCCGCTGGGCGACCCCCGCGGCGCTGCTCCGCGACGCGGCCGAGGGCACGGCCGTCCTGGCCTTCCCGACGATGCGCCAGCTCGAGGCGCTGGCCGTCCACGCGTCGGTCGCCGACGCGCTCAGCGCCTGCCCGGACGGCCTGCCGGACGCCACGCTGCCCGTGATCTCCGAGCAGGAGGGCGACCCGGTCCTCTCGATCCCGGGCCCCGACGGGGACCTCGTGCACTACCGCAGCGGCGCGATCCCGGTCGGCGAGCGGCCGCAGGACCTGAAGGGCTGAGGCCCCCGGTCCGGGCGGGCCCCGGAGCGCGCCCGGCCCCTGCCGCCGACCCGCACGGGCGGCGGCGGGCGGCACCCCGGTCCCGTGGGGTCGCGGCGCGGGCCCGACGGCCCGGCCGCGGCCGGCGTCGTCCTCAGGCGGTCGGGTCCGCCGCGGGCGCGTCGCCCTCGGCGGGGACGTCCGGCGTGGCCTCGGCGTCGGGCGTCGTGCCCTCGGACTCCGGCGCGGCCTCGCCCTCGGTACCCGTGACCTCGGCGCCGTCCGCGGCACCCTCGGCGTCGGGCGCGGCCTCGTCGGCCGGGGCCTCCTCGACGGCGTAGCCGGCGTCGGGGTCCAGCAGCGCCTCACGGCCGGTGGCGCGCAGCAGGTGCTCGTAGTGGGGGGCGATCGCCGTCGTCAGCGACAGGAGGTCGACGACCTTGCGGGTCTCGCCCTTCGCCTGGATCGCGCCGCGGGCGATGCCGATCGCGACGTTCTGCCGGCCGAGCCACAACAGGTGCCCGGTGTCGGCGTCGAGCGTGAGGATGACCTCGGGATTCGGGGTGCCCTGCGGCACCTCGCCCAGGTGCACGGTGGGGGCGTCGCCCTCGCGGGCCACGAGCGTGACCTTCGTGTCCGGGTTGCGGTACCGCAGCTGCACGACGGTGTCCAGGCGGGACAGGCGCAGCCCGACGTCGGAGTCGGTGGCGAGCTCCTCCATGAGCCGGCCGAGGCTGTCGTGGACGTCGTCTGCGGTGGTGAAGAGCACGGGCGGGACCTCGGTACGGGGACGGCTGTCGCCGCGGGCCCCGGACCCTAACGCGTGGCCTCGTCCCCCGCCGCCCCGGCGGCCGTTCCGACGGGCCCCGGCGGCCAGAGCGTGCCCCGGACGGCGGCCCGGCGCGCACCTGGCGGATGGCCGCTCGATCCTGGCGGATAGACGCTTGCGCATGGAACTACCATCGATGCATGCTCGAAGAACGCCAGGCCGACGCCACCTACCGCCGCCTCGTCGGCATGTTCGTCTCCGCCGTCGGCGGGGTCGTCGTCATGATGGCGACGATCGTCGTGATCGCCATCGCCGAGTGGAAGTGACGCCGCGGGCGCGACGTCGATAGGACGTCCCGCCGACCCGTCGGCCGCGAGCGGCGACGCCGCAGCGGCGGACGGGAGCGATCCCGGCGGGCAGGGCGGACCCCGTGCCCACCGGGTCGGTGACTAGGGGCGCTCGAGCAGCAGGGCGATGCCCTGCCCGCCGCCGATGCAGAGCGAGACCAGCGCGTAGCGCTCGCCCGTCCGCTTGAGCTCGCTGAGCGCCTTGACCGTGATCGCGGTGCCGGAGGCGGCGATCGGGTGGCCCAGGGCGATGGCGCCGCCGTTGGGGTTGACGCGGGAGTCGTCGTCCGCGAAGCCGAGCGCGCGCGTGACGGCCAGCGCCTGGGCGGCGAAGGCCTCGTTGAGCTCGATGACGCCGACGTCGTCGAGCGACACGCCGGTGCGCTCGAGGACCTTCTGGATCGCCGTGACGGGGCCGATGCCCATGATGTCCGGGTCGACGCCGGTCGTCGCGTAGCCGACGATCTTCGCGAGCACCGGGGTGCCGAGCTCGGCGGCCTTGTCGGCGGACAGCAGCGTCACCGCGGCGCCGGCGTCGTTGAGGCCGGACGCGTTGCCGGCGGTGACCGTGCCGTCCTTCTTGAACGCGGGCTTCAGCTTCGCGAGGCCCTCGATCGAGATGTCCTCGCGGATGTGCTCGTCGACGTCGAAGATCACGTCGCCGCGGCGCGACGCGATGGTGTGCGGCGCGATCTCGTCGGCGAACTTGCCGGCGGCGCGGGCGGCGGCGGCGCGCTGGTGCGAGCGGTACGCGAAGGCGTCCTGGTCCTCGCGGGAGATCGTGTCGCGGACGGAGAGGTTCTCCGCCGTCACGCCCATGTGGTTCTTCTTGAACGGGTCCTGCAGCGTGCCGACGACCGGGTCGATGTACTCCGACGGGCCGAGGCGCGCGCCCCAGCGACCGGTCGGGACCCAGTACGGGGCCTGCGACATCGACTCGGCGCCGCCGGCCAGGGCGACCTCGGCGTCGCCGGTCTGGATGTGCATCGCGGCGGTGACGATCGACTGCACGCCCGAGCCGCAGAGGCGGTTGACGGTCAGGGCCGGCGTCTCGATCGGGATGCCGGACTCGATGCCCACGACGCGCGACATGTAGATGTCGTTCGTGTTGCTGTGGATCACGTTGCCGAACACGACGTGCTCGATCTGCCCGGGCTCGAGGTTCGCGCGCTCGATCGCGGCCTTCGCCGCGGTCACCCCCAGCGCGGTCGCGGGCACGTCCTTCAAGGACTTCCCGTAGCTGCCGATCGCTGTGCGAGCGGCCGAGGCGATGACGACACCGGTCATGTGGAGCTCCTGCGGTTGCGAGGTGATGGGGCGGCGGGCCGGTGGCCCGGCGCCCGTGCGAAGGCCCCCGGCAGCGCCGGGAGGAGAGCAGGCGGCAAGCCTAGCGACCGGCGCGGGAGCGGCGTCCGCGCGGTTCCCGGGACGAGGACTTGCCGTTGGAGACTCATGACATTAGTCTTCTCCCTATGGGCAAGAGTCACCCCACCCCCGCCGGCACCGTGCGCGTCGCGCTGCTCGGCGCCGTCAACGCCTACCTCGTCCCCGAGGACGACGGCCTGACCCTCGTCGACACGACGATGAAGGGCGGCGTGAAGAAGATCGTCGCCGCCGCCGAGGCGCTCGGGAAGCCGATCGTCCGCGTCCTCCTGACCCACGCCCACGACGACCACGTCGGCGGGCTCGACGCGCTCGCCGAGCGGCTCCCCGGGGTCGAGGTGATCATCTCCGCCCGCGACGCCCGGCTGCTCGCGGGCGACCTGACGCTCGACGCCGACGAGCCGCAGGACAAGATCCGCGGCGGCCTCAAGGGCGCGAAGACCGCTCCCACCCGCACCATCGTCGCCGGCGACCGCGTCGGCTCGCTGCTCGCGGTCGCCGCCCCGGGCCACACCCCCGGCCAGCTCGCGTTCCTCGACGAGCGCGACGGCACCCTCCTGTGCGGCGACGCCTACGCGACGCTCTTCGGCGTCGCGACGTGCGCGAGGAGCAAGGCCGCCTTCCCCCTGCCGGCGCTGGCGACGTGGCACAAGCCGACCGCCCTGGCGACGGCGCGCGAGCTGCGGGCGCTCGAGCCCCGGCGCCTGGCGCCCGGCCACGGCCCGGTGGTCGAGGACCCCGGCGCCGAGATGGACCGCGCGATCGCGCGCGGCGTCTGAGGTGGCCGCCGGGATTCCCGCCCGTCGCACCCCGGGCAGCCGGACGCGCCCCGGGCTCGACGCCGAGCGGGTGGTGGACGCCGCGGTCGCGATCGCCGACGCGGAGGGCCTGCCGGCGCTGACGCTCGCCCGCCTGGCGGCCGAGCTCGGGGTCCGGACCCCGTCCCTGTACCACCACGTCGACGGGCTGGACGGGGCGCACCGGGCCGTCGCGCTGCGCGGCATGCGCGACCTCGGCACCGCGCTGCGGGACGCGGCGATCGGCCGGTCCGGCCCCGGGGCCCTGACCGCGCTCGCCGACGCCTACCGCGCCTACGCGCTCGCCCACCCCGGCGCGTACGCCGCGACGCAGCGGGCGCCGACGGCGGACGACGCCGAGCTGCGGGCGGCCGCGGAGCGGACCACCGAGGTCGTCTTCGCCGTCGTCCGTCACTGGGAGCGGGACGACGAGGAGCTCGTGCACCTGGTCCGCGCCGTGCGCAGCGCGCTGCACGGCTTCGTCGCGCTGGAGTCCGGCGGCGGCTTCGGCCTGCCGGCGCCGCGGGAGGCGTCCTTCGCGCGGCTGGTCGGGATCCAGCTCGCGGGGCTCGAGGCCCGCGCGGCCGGCGGCGCCGTCGACTGAGGACGGCGGCGTCCGGCTCCGCGCGGCGTCTCTCCCCGCGGTCGTCGTCGGGCCTACAGCCCGTCGAAGTCCCCGAACTCCTGCAGCTCCACCCCGTCGGGCAGCCGGCCCTCGTCGGCGAGCTTGTCCAGGTGCGCGCGCAGGGTGACGGCCGCGGCGATCCGCAGGATGCCGGGCGCGTCGTCCCACACCGCGTCGAGGATCTCGTCCGCGGACCGCGCACCGCCGTCGAGCGCCTCGACGACGCGCCGCTCGCGGTCCAGGCGGTGGGCGACGTACTCGTCGAGCTTCGCGTCGGCGTCCTCGACGACCGGGCCGTGGCCGGGCAGCAGGATCGCGAGGCCGCGGGCGCGCAGGCGGCGGAGCGCGTCGAGGTAGCCGCGCAGCGCGTGCTCGTGCGGCACCAGCAGCACGCTTCCGCGGCCGAGGACCGTGTCGCCCACGAACGCCGCGTCGCCGGCGACGAAGACGACGTGGTCGGCGGCGTGCCCCGGCGTGGCGACGACCGCGAACGGGCCGAAGGCGTCGCCCTCCCCCACCGCCGTCGCGACCGTGCCCTCCGGCGCGCCGTCGGGGAGCCAGCCCGTGCTCGACGCGACGGGGACCGGCCCGACCCGCTGCAGGAGGCCGAGGACGCCGTCGGCGTGGTCGTCGTGCCGGTGCGTCAGCGCGATGCCGGCGACGTCGCCGAGGGCCTTCGCGGCGGCGGCCACCGCGTCGAGGTGCTCGGGCAGGTCGGGCCCCGGGTCGACGACCCAGACGCGGCCGTCGCGCGTGAGCAGCCACGTGTTCGTGCCCTCGAGGGTCTTCGGTCCGGGGTTGTCGGCGCGCAGCAGCGCGATCCCCCGGGCGGCGAGCGCCGGTGCGTCGGGCATCGGCGGACCCTAGCGCGGGCGCCCCCGGAGCCCGCGGCCACCGGGCCCGGGACCCGCCGGCGGACGCGGCGCACGAACCCCTCCGGTGCCGGACGCAGCACAACGACCGGCCGGTCGCCCGGTCGTCGGACGCCGCTCAGATCATCGGCACGCGGTGGCGCACCGCCCCGGCGCCGATCGCCGCGACCTCGACCAGGTCGCAGGCCAGCCGGTAGGGCGCCAGCAGCGGCCCCGTCCGGTAGTGCGTGAGCCGCCGCAGGTACGGGCCGCCCACCCACCAGCGCACGAAGGACCACGCGACGCCGGTCCGGCGCCGCAGGAGCAGCGCGAGCAGCCCGCCGAACAGCCACCGGTGGGCCGGGCCCCAGAAGACGCCGAGCTCGAGCTCGCGCCGCAGGCCGGGGTGGCGGGCGAAGACCGCGGGGACGTAGCGCCAGCGCCAGCCCTTGCGCAGCCGCCCCCAGGGCCCCTGCTGGACGACGCCGTGGTGCACGAGCGCGTCGCCGGCCCAGACGACGGCGGCCCCGGCCTCGATCGCGCGCCAGCCGAGGTCGGTGTCCTCCCCGGCGATCACGAGCCGCTCGTCGAAGCCGCCCAGCCGCTCCAGCAGCGCGCGCGGGTACGCGATGTTCGCCGTCTCGAAGCGCGGGGTGCCCTTCTGCACCCAGAGCGTCGTCGCGAACGGCCCGAACTCGTGCGGGTACTCCGCGGGGTCCGGGGCGACCGGGCCGCGCAGGACGGCGAGGTCGCGGTCCGCCAGCCCCGCGGCGTCCCACGCGTCCAGCAGGGCCTCGAGCCACCGGGGGCTCGGCACGCAGTCGTCGTCGACGAACGCGACGAGCGGCGCGCGGGCCGTCCGCCATGCGCGGTTGCGGGCCACCGCCGGCCCGGCGGGCACGTCGTGGCGCAGGACCCGCAGGTCCAGCACGCCCTCGGCGGCGACCGCATCGAGCACGCGCCCGGGCTCCGGGCCGGCGGACGCGTCGTCGCAGACGATCACCTCGAACGACGCCGGGTCCAGCGTCTGGCCCCGCAGCGCCTCGAGCAGCCGGCCGAGCCGGACCGCGCGGTCGCGGGTCGGGACGACCACGGAGACGACGGGCGCGGACACGCCGGGCAGCGTATCCGTCGCCATCCGGCGCGAGGGCGGCGCCGACGGCCGGCGCCGTGCGTCCGGCGGGGGCGCCGCCGGCCGGCGGCCCGGCGGGCCCTCCGCCCGGCGCCCCGACAGGCTCAGACGGTCGGCGCGGGCACGGCGTCGCCCGTGCCGGCCGGCGTGCCGGAGTCGCCGCCGTCGCCGTCCTCGTCCTTCGGCCACTTCTGCGACGCCCAGGCGGCGACGCCCAGCGTCGCGACGATGACGAGCAGCGAGACCCACGGCGGCATGTGCCAGACGTCGGTCAGGAGCATCTTCACGCCGACGAACGTGAGGATGAACGCGAGCCCGTAGCTCAGGAAGTGGAAGCGTTCGAGCAGGCCGGCCACGAGGAAGAACAGCGACGTCAGGCCGAGCAGCGCGAACGCGTTGGCGGCGAAGACGATGAACGTGTCCTGCGTGACGGCGAAGATCGCGGGGATCGAGTCGATCGCGAAGACGACGTCGAACGTCGCGACCATGGCGAGCGCCGCGAACATCGGCGTCGCGAGCCGCTTGCCGTTCTGCATCGTGAAGATCCGGTCGCGGTCGTAGTCGTCGGACATCGGGACGACCTTGCGCAGGAGCTTCAGGACCGGGTTGGACTCCGGGTCGACCTCGGTGTCGTGCGACGTCGCCAGGCGGATGCCGGTGATGACCAGGAACACGCCGAAGACGTAGATCATCCACGAGAAGGTGTCGAGCAACGCGCCGCCGACGAGGATGAAGATCGCGCGCAGCACGATCGCGCCGATGATCCCGTAGAAGAGCACCTTCCGCTGCGACGCGATCGGGACCGCGAAGAAGCTGAAGAGGATCGTGAAGACGAAGAGGTTGTCGAGCGAGAGGCTGCGCTCGATGACGTAGCCGGTGACGTACTCGCTGGCCTCACGGCCGCCCATCGTCAGGGCGATGTAGCCGGTGAACGCGAGCGCCAGGAGCGTCCAGAAGATGCTCCAGATCACCGTCGAGCGGAAGGGCGGCGTGTGCGGGTCCTCCGGCGTGCCCTCCGTCTTGGAGTGGAGCACGAGGTCGAGGACGAGCATCGCGACGATGAACGCCGTGAAGCCGATCCAGACGAAGATCGAGTGCGTCTCGCCGGCACCGGGGGCACCGCCGCCGCTGGCGAGCAGGAGATGGGACATGGAGGGAACTCCGACCGTGGGGTGGATGGGTCGAAGGTCTCTCCCACCGCCGGGGTGGACGCACCGGGCCCCGGAGGGCCGTGATGACGGCGACGTCGCTTGCGGGATACTGCCCTTCTCCGGCGGAAGGGTAGCGGACGAGCGTCAAGGCGCCCGAAAGACCCGTCCGTCGTCCCCCCGAAAGGCAGGGCAGGAGCCGTGAGCGTCCTCACCACCGACCTCTACACGCTGACGATGGCCGACACCTTCGTCCGCCACGGGCGCGACGACCTGGTGTCGTTCGAGGTCACCGTCCGCCGCCCGCCACCGGGCCGGCCGTGGATGATGGTCGCCGGCGTCCGCGAAGTCGTCGACGGGCTGCTCGGCCTGTCCGCCACGACCGAGGAGCTCGCGTGGCTGCGCGACGACGGGCGCTTCTCCGCCGCGCTGCTCGACGCCCTCGCGGGCCTGCGCTTCACCGGGACGGTCTGGGCGGTCGCCGAGGGCACCTGCCTGCCGGCCGGCGTGCCGCTGCTGCGCGTCACCGCGCCGCGCGTGCAGGCGACGATCGTGGAGCCCGTCGTCCTGGCGGCGCTGAACTACGGGACCCGGGTGGCCACCACCGCCGCCGAGGCCGTCCGCGCCGCGGCAGGGCGGCCGATCTACGACTTCTCGCTCCGCCGCCTCGACGGGCCCGAGGCCGGCCCCGCCACCGCGCGGGCGGCGTGGGTCGCCGGGTTCGCCGGCACCGCGCTGCCGCTCGCCGGCCTGCTCCACGGCATCCCGACGGTCGGCACGATGGCCCACCACGCGGTGATGGCCCACGGCGAAGAGCACGAGGAGGACGCCTTCGCCGAGACGCTCGCCGACCACCCCGAGGGCACCGCCGTCCTCGTGGACACCTACGACACCCCGCGCGGGATCGACCGAGCGATCGCGGCGTCCCGGCGGACCGGCAGCCCGCTGCGCGGCATCCGCATCGACTCCGGCGACCTCGCCGCCGGCGCCCGCGACGCCCGGGCCCGGCTCGACGCCGCGGGCTTCGGCGACACCCGGATCATGCTGAGCGGCGACCTCGACGCCGCGTCGATCGGCGCGATGGTCCGGGAGGGGGTCCCCGTCGACGACTTCGGCCTCGGCACGCGCCTGCGCGCCGGCGAGCCGCTCGGCGGCGTCTACAAGCTCTGCGCCCAGCACGACGTCGACGACCCGGCCCGCCGGGTCGTGATGAAGCGCTCGCCGGGCAAGGAGACCGATCCCGGCGTCCACGGGCTCGCGCGGCGCGGCACCGGGGACGACACGGAGCTCGAGATCCACCTCGCGCACGAGGCGACCCCCGGCGAGCCGCTGCTGCGGCCCGTCGTGCGCCTCGGTGTGCCCGTAGACGCGGCGCTCGACCTCTCCGCCGCCCGCGAGCGCGCGGCGTCCGAGCTCGCCCGCGCCGGCACGACCGCCCCGCCCGTCCGCCGGTCGCGGGCGCTGCGCGAGCTGCGCTCCGGGCTCTCCGGCGAACTGCTCCTGGGCCCCGACGACGCGCTCGTGGTCGTCGACGTCCAGCACGACTTCCTGCCCGGCGGCGCGCTCGGCGTGCCGGACGGCGACCGGGTCCTGGCGCCGATCGGCCGCCTGCTGGACCGCGCGCGCGAGGCCGGAGCGACGATCGTCGCGTCCCGCGACCGGCACCCCGAGGGCCACGTCTCCTTCGCCGCCCGGGGCGGCCCGTGGCCCCCGCACTGCGTCGCGGGCACGACCGGCGCCGAGCTGCACCCCGACCTCGATCTCACCGGCGGCGTCGTCCTCGAGAAGGGGACCGACGTCGACCGCGACGCGTACTCCGCCTTCGACGGGACGGGCCTCCTGGACCGACTGCGGGCCGCCGGCGTCCGCCGGGCCGTCGTCTGCGGCCTGGCGACGGACTACTGCGTGCGCGCGACGGTCCTGGACGCCCTGGACGGCGGCCTGGAGACCGTGCTGATCACCGACGCGGTGGCCGCGGTCGACGTCGCGCCGGGCGACGGCGATCGGGCGGTCGACGAGCTGCGCGCGGCGGGCGCCACGACGGCGACGACGACCCCGGCCCGGGCGGACTGAGGCCAGCGCCGTCGGCAGCGGCGCCGCACGCCATCGCCCGACACCGCCGCCGCACCGAACGCGACCCCTGCTCCCAGCGCCCGGCGGCGGCCGACGGACTCTCACCCCCGCGGGGCGACCCGCGACGCCGCCGCGACGGCCCACAGGTGCTGGGCGGCGTAGGCGCGCCACGGCGCCCAGCGCCCGGCGTGGCGGGCCAGCGCGCGGGCCTCCGACGGCAGGCCGAGCAGCGCCGCGGCCTGCCGGAGCACGAGGTCGGTGGCGGGGAACGCGTCGCGGTCGCCGAGCGCGCGCATCGCGACGTAGCCCGCCGTCCACGGCCCGACGCCCGACACGGCCAGGAGCGCGGCGGTCGCCGCGGCGGGGTCGCCGCCCGCCCGCAGATCCAGCGTGCCGTCGGAGACGGCTGCGGCGACCCGGCGGACGGTGGCCGCCCGGGAGCGCGGCATCGCGAGCGCCTCGTCGGGCAGCGCGGCGATCGTCGCGGCGGCGGGCAACAGTCGCAGCGGCTCCGGGCCGGGCTCGGGGTCCAGCGCGGCGGGCACGGCCGGGCCGTGGGCGACGACGACGCGGCCCAGGACCGTGCGGGCGGCGGCCACCGACACCTGCTGCCCGATCACGGCGCGCAGGGCGAGCTCGAGGCCGTCGACGGTCCCGAGCACCCGCAGCCCGGGACGCTCCCGGACGGAGGCGGCGAGCGCGGGGTCGGCCCCGAGCAGGGCGTCGACCACGCCGGGGTCGGCGTCGAGGTCCAGCAGGTGGCGCAGCCGCCGCACCGCCTCGTCGGCGTCGCGCGGGTCGGTCAGCCGGAGCTCGCCCCGCACGTCGGGGCCGTCGGCGGGACGCAGGTGCGCGACGCCGGGACCGCCGGGGAGGGCGAGCGTCCGGACGTAGGAGCCGTCCGGCCCCATCCGCTCCAGTCCCGTCACCGCCCGGGCGTCGAGCACCGCCAGGAGCGCCCGGCCGGCGTAGGGCTCGCGGCGCGGCAGCCGCAGCTCGATCGTCTCGGCCACGGGGCGATCGTCGCACGCGCTCCGGTCGATCGCGCCCGTCGTAGACGGACCGTGGTCCGCTCGTCCCTTCGGCGGCTCTTCGCCGCCCTTGGGGAAGGTCTTCGGGCCGCTTGGGGAAGGTCTTCGGGTCGCTTGGGGGTCGGGTCAGGGCGGCCCGTCAGCGTGTCGGACATGAAGCAGCCGACCCGCTCGATCATCGTCATGTGCGCCGCCGCTCTCGTCGGCGGGACCGGCGGCGCGGTGATCGCCTCGGACGCGACGGGGGACCACGTCCGGACCGTCACGGCGACGGCCACGGCCCCGGAGGTCGTCACCCGCAACGCCTCGAACCCCACCGGCACGCTGACCGCCGGCCAGATCTACGCGCAGAGCCGCGACTCCGTGGCGTACATCACGGCGACCACGAACGGCAGCTCCTCGCAGTCGACGTCGCAGGGCCTGGGGCTCGGCGGCTCAGGCGCCGATCCCTACGGCGGCTCCGACGGCCAGGACCAGGGATCCTCCGCGGGCACGGCCACCGGCTCCGGCTTCGTCGTCTCCTCCGACGGCTACGTCGTCACCAACGCCCACGTCATCGACGGCGCCGACTCCGTGAAGGTCAAGGTCGGCGACGGGGCGACGCTGACCGCCAAGGTCGTCGGCGTCGACCAGTCCACGGACATCGCGCTGCTCAAGGTGAGCACCCCGAAGCCGCTGACGGCGCTGCAGCTCGGCGAGTCCAACGATGTCCAGGTCGGCGACGCGACCTACGCGATCGGCAACCCCTACGGCCTGGACCGCACGCTGACCACCGGCGTCGTCTCCGCGCTGCACCGCAGCATCCAGTCGCCCAACGGCTACGCGATCAACGGCGTCCTGCAGACCGACGCGGCGATCAACCCCGGCAACTCGGGCGGGCCGCTCCTGAACGCCGAGGGCCAGGTCATCGGCGTGAACTCCCAGATCGCGACGTCCGGGTCGACGTCGGACGGCAGCAGCGGCGGCAACGTCGGGATCGGCTTCGCCGTGCCGTCCGACACCGTGACCCGGGTGGTCAGCCAGCTGCGTCAGACCGGCACCGCCAAGCACGCCTACCTCGGCGTCGGCACCGCGGACGAGGCGACGAGCACCTCGAACGTCGTCGGGTCGGCCGTCGCGTCGGTCGCGTCCGGCGGCCCCGCCGCCGACGCCGGCCTGCGCACCGGCGACGTCATCACGAAGATCGGTGACACGACGATCACCAACGCCGAGATCATGGGCACCGCCGTCGACGCCCACGCCCCGGGCGAGACCGTCGAGGTGACCTACACCCGCGGCGGCCAGCAGCACACGGCGAAGGTGCAGCTCGGGACCCGCCCCGACACCACGACGGCGGCGAGCACCACCACCGCGCCCTGACCCGCGGCGCCCCGTGCACCGCCCGCCGCGCCGCTTCCCGACCCGGCCCTCTCGCCGCTCCCCCGCGGGGCGACCGCCGTCCCGGTCGTCGCCCTCGACGTCCGGCAGCAGCCCCGCCCGCCGTTTTCGGCGGGCGGTCTCGTGGGTAGCCGACGGGCGACCGCATCCCCCTGCAGAAGAGACGCTCGTGCCCCCGACGACCGCCGGAGTCCCGGCCCCGCCCGTGCCGCACCCCGATCCCGCGCCGCCCGGGCCCGGGCCCGACCCGGTGCCGCCCGCGCCCTTCCCGGACCCGCTGCCGCCGACCCCGGCGCCCGATCCGTCGCCGCCGACACCGCGCCCGACGCCCCAGCCGCTGCCGATCTGAGCCGGCCCCGGGCCCCGGAGAACCACTGAGGCCCGCCGTCCAATGGACGGCGGGCCTCATGTGTTGCAGTCGGGGCGAGAGGATTTGAACCTCCGACCTCGCCGACCCGAACGGCGCGCGCTACCAAGCTGCGCCACGCCCCGATGCGACCGAAAGTATGGCACGAATCACCCCTCCGGCGTCCGCTGCCTCCCCCGCGTCCCGAGGACGCCCCTGGGAAGCGGGAGCCCGTGGGGTCAGGCGCCGCCGGTCGACGCCGCGCGCAACCCGGCGTCGGCGATCGGCTCGCCCGCGAGCGCGGTGTAGAAGCGGATGGCGAGCCCCGTCACGAGGGTCTCGAAGGCGTCCTGGACGGCCACGCCCTCGCGCGCGGCCCAGCTGCGCAGGCCGTCGCCCTCGATGGCGTCGGCGTCCGCGAGGACGTCGTCGACGAGGTCCGGATGCCGGTCGCAGAAGTAGGCGCCGATCGCGTACATCGTCGAGTGCGACGCGACGTCGATCAGGCCCTCCCGCTCAGTCGCCACCGGCGGCGCCCCCGTCGGGCGCCGTCGTCGAGGAGTCGGGTGCGGTGTCGGCGACCGGGGTGGCGGTGTCGGCGACCGGCTCGTCCGCGGGCACCTGCGTGTCCGCGATCGGCGCGTCGGGCGCCGGGGCCGTCTGGTCCGCGGCGGGCGTGTCGGCCGGGGTGTCGGGCGTCGGCGCGGGAGCCTCCGGCACGACCGGCGCGTCGGCCTGGGCGGGCGTGTCGTCCGACGGGACGTCGGCCGCGCCGGCGGTCGACGCCGGGGCCGCCGTCGACGGCGTGTCGTCGGCGGTCGTCGTGTCGGCCGCGCCCGGGGCGGCGGGGGCCGTCGGGGTCAGCGGGGCGGTGCGGGTGGGCGTCGTGGACCCGCCGTTCGTCGCGCCGCGGGACGGACCGGTCGTCGCCGCGGGCGGCGGCGTCGCGCCGGAGGTCGGGGCCGCGGGGGCCGCGACCGGGTCCGCGACCGGCGGACGGGCCGGGGCGGGCGACGACGCCTCCGGGGCGTCGGTGCCGGAGCCGGCCTGGGCGGACCAGGGCGGCAGGAAGAGCGCGATGCCGCGCCCGGTGAGCGGGGCGGCGGCGCCGCCGGGCAGGCGGACGGTCGTCGTGCGGCCCCCCGGGCCCGAGATCCGCAGCACCGGCCGGCCCTCGGCGTCCGTCTGCAGGGGCGTCGGGGCGGAGACCGAGCGGACCGCGTCGGTGGACGATGACGACGAGTCGGCCGGCGGGACGACGCGCGCGGCGTAGACGCCGCTGCTGCCGGCCGCGAGGACCGCGGCACCGACGAGGACCTTCGCGCCGAGGACGCCTCCGGCGGCCTCGCCGGCCGCCGCGTGCTCGACCGGCAGGCGGCGCAGCAGGGGCAGCGGCAGCAGGAACGACGCCTTGCTGAGCAGCTGGCGGTCGACGAGCCGGGAGTCGACGCCGGCGTCGCGGGCGTACCGGCGGCAGCCGTCGCAGCCCTGGACGTGCCGGCCGACGCGATGACGGTCCCGCACGCCGAGGCGTCCGCCGACCGACGCGTCGCACAGCGCCCGCACCGAGATGCAGCGCTGGCCGCTCTCGAGCTCCTTGTAGGCCTGGCCGAGGGCCCGGCGTCCGCGGGCCAGCTGACCTTCGACGACCGTCGGGGAGACGTCGAGCCGGGCGGCGATCTCGGCGATCGAGCGGCCCTCGAGCTCGCGCTGGACCAGCACGGCGTGCTGCAGCTCGGGCAGGTCGTCGAACGCGAGCCGCAGCGTGGCGACGGCCTCGCGACCGTCCGTGGTGCGGGCGAGCGAGTCGTCGTCGGCCAGGCGGTCCGCGTCGGCCGGGCGCAGGCGCTCCGGGGCGTCGAGGCTGACCTCGCCGCGGCGCGTCGTCCCGCGCCACTGGTCGATGCACGTGCGGCGGGCGATCTCCCGCAGCCAGGCGCGCACGTGGACCGGCTGCTCGTCCGGGGCGGCGCCGAGGATGGCGCGCATCGCGCTGACGAAGACGTCCTGGACGACGTCCTCCGCGCGGCCGTGGTCCCGCAGCATCCGGGTCGCGTACGCGAGGACGTCCGTCCGGTGCCGCTGGAAGAGGATCTCGAACGCCCGCTCGTCGCCGGCGGCGGCGAGCTGCACCAGCGTGGAGTCCGGGGTCGTGGCCGCCGTGAGGAACGGCTGCCGACGCGATGAGCCTGTGGGGGTCGAGCGGTGCGGAGCGGTGACGGGCATGGGGAGACCCTCGTGATCAGCCTGCGACGGTCACCCGGGGATCGGTGCCGATCGCGACCCCGCCGATGATAGTCGCGCGGACCGGCGCTGTCACCCCTTGGGACGGACGTCCGCCAACCGGCCGACGCACGCGTCCGCACCCGGGTCGACACGGGGACGGCCGGCCGGAGCGTGCCACGATGCGCCGATGGCCCGCCTCGGCGATCTGCTCGACGACCTCGACGACCTGCTGGACCCGTCCGCGTTCCGCGACTACGGACCCAACGGGCTGCAGGTCCCGCACCCCGACGGCCCGGACGCCGAGGTCCGCACCGTGGTGAGCGCCGTGAGCGCGGATCTCCAGGCCCTGACGGCCGCCGCGGACGCGGGTGCGGACCTGGTGCTCGTCCACCACGGGCTGTTCTGGGACGGGGACCCACGGGCGCTCGACGGCGTCGCCGCGGCCCGCCTGCGGGCCCTCCTGGCGGGCGGCATCGCGCTGGCCGCCTACCACCTGCCGCTCGACGGCCACGCGACCGTCGGCAACAACGCGCTGCTGGCGGACGCGCTCGGCGCGACCTGGGAGCCGTGGGCGGGCTCGGGGTCACCCCCGATCGGGGTGGTCGCGACCTGGGACGCGCCGTTGCCCGTCCCCGAGCTGCTGGAGCGCGTCGCGGCCGCCACGCAGCCGGGCCCCCTGCACTTCCCCGGCGGACCGGAGACCGTCCTCCGCCTGGCGATCGTCTCCGGCGCGGCCGCCGGGATGCTGCCGCGCGCCGCGGCCGACGGGCTCGACGGGCTGCTGACGGGCGAGCCGCGCGAGCAGACGCGGGGACTCGCGCGCGAACACGGCGTCCACGCGATCTGCGCCGGCCACCACGCGACGGAGACCGGCGGCGTGCAGGCCCTCGGCGCCCGGCTCGCCGAGCGCTTCGGCGTGACCCACCGCTTCGTCGACACCGGCAACCCGATCTGAGCGGCGAGCGCCGGGTCCGGCCCGCTCGACACCCCGTCGAGAACCTCCCCGGCGCCCCACTACCCCGCGTAGGATCGCGTCACGGACGCCGCCGGGCCCTCCGGGGCCGGCGCTCCCCCACCCCAGCGGAAGAGGTCGCATGAGCACGAGCCCCCAGACGTCCACCGGCACGTCCGTCGTCGGCGACACCGTCGCGGACCTGGCGTTCCGCGCCGCGGACGCGTTCGGTGGCCACGCCTTCGCCAAGCACCAGACCGCCCCCGAGCAGTGGGCGGAGCGCACCTACCGGCAGCTCGCCGACGACGTCACCGACTTCGGCCTCGGGCTGCTCGGTCTCGACATCCGCCCGGGCGACCGCGTGTCGGTGCTCGGCTCCACGCGCCCGCTGTGGACGATCGCCCACCTCGGCATCGTCGCCACCGGCGCCGTCCACGTCTCGGTCTACCCGACGAACTCCCCCGAGGAGTGCGCGTGGGTCGTCGGCGACTCCGGCTCCACGGGCATCGTCTGCGAGGACGCCGCGCAGGTCGCGAAGATCGACGCGGTCCGCGACCAGCTGCCCGACCTGCGCTGGATCGTCGTGCTGGAGGGCGAGGCCGAGGGCGCGACGTCGCTGGAGGAGCTGCGCGCGCTCGGCGCCGGCCGCGACGCGCAGGAGCTCCGCGACCGGGCCGCCGCCGTGCGCCCGGAGGACCCCTACGTCTTCATGTACACGTCGGGGACGACCGGCCCGCCGAAGGGCTGCGTGCTCTCCCACGGCAACTACCGCTTCATCATCGCGGCGTCGAGCGCGCTGACGCCGCTGAACGGCGACGAGGCCGTCCTCTACCTGTTCCTGCCGCTCGCCCACGCGTTCGCGCTGCTGTTCCAGCTCTGCGCCCTCGACGGCGGGGCCACCATCGTCTACTGGGGCGGCGACCCCGCGCGGATCGTCCCCGAGCTGATCCAGACCGCGCCGACCGTCCTGCCGTCGGTGCCGCGGATCTTCGAGAAGATCTACACGCTCGCCGTCGGCTCCAAGCCCGCCGAGGAGCAGGAGCGGATGCTCGGCGCCGCCCGCCTGGGCGTCCGGGTCCGCGAGCTCCGGCAGCGCGGCGAGCCGGTCCCACCCGAGCTCCAGGGCCCGTTCGACCAGGCCGAGGAGGCGCTCTACAAGAACGTCCGGTCGCTGTTCGGCGGCCGCCTCACGCGCGCCGTCACGGGCGCGGCCCCGATCGCGAAGGAGATCCTCGAGTTCTTCTACGGCTGCGGCGTCCCGGTGATGGAGGGCTACGGGATGACCGAGACCGCGACCGGCGCGTCGGTCAACACCCCGGAGGACCACCGCTTCGGCTCCGTCGGCCGGCCGTTGCCGGGCGTCGAGGCCCGGATCGCGGACGACGGCGAGCTGCTGATCCGCGGCGGCAACGTCTTCCAGGGCTACCACGGGATGGAGGACGCGTCGTTCGGCGCGATCGAGGGCGGCTGGTTGCACACCGGCGACCTCGGCTCGATCGACGGGGACGGCTACGTCTTCATCGTCGGCCGCAAGAAGGACATCATCATCACCGCGGGCGGCAAGAACCTGACGCCCGCGAACCTCGAGAACGACCTCAAGCGCTCGCCGTGGATCAGCCAGGCGGTGATGCACGGCGACCGCCGTCCGTACCCCGTCGTGCTCGTCACGCTCGACGCCGAGACGCTCGTGCCGTGGGCGGCCTCGCGCGGGCTGCCGGACGACCTGGCGGAGCTCTCGCGCCACCCCGAGGTCGTCGCGATGATCCAGGCCGACGTCGACGCCGCCAACGCCCGCCTCGCGCCGGTCGAGCAGGTCAAGAAGGTGCTCATCCTCGACCGCGACCTGACCCAGGAGACCGGCGAGCTGACGCCGACCCTGAAGGTCAAGCGCGCCGTGGTCAACGAGCGCTTCGCCGACCAGCTCGACGCGCTCTACGCGTCGTGAACCCCGGCCGGGCGACTTCCGTCCCCGGGTAGGATCCGTCCCGTGCGCACCGATCCCACCGACAACGGCGGCCTCTTCCTCGGCCGCCGTCCCGGGACCGCGCCCGTCCGCTACGGCCGGCTGCCCGAGCGCGGGTCCGCGCGGCGGGTCGCGTTCGACGCCGTCGTCTCGGCCGTGCTGCTCGGCCTGATGGTCCTGCTCACCGCCGCCGTGTGGGGCCCCCTGCCGGTCGCCGCGATGTGGATCGCCTCGCAGGTCGCGTCCGAGAACGTCGGGCTCTGGATCGCCCTGGCGTTCGCGCTCGTCCTCGTCTTCGTCTTCGGGTCGCTCTCGCTGCTCCGGCGCCTGGACGGCGTCTGGATCCTCGTCCGCCGCGCCGCCGGCGTCGACCAGCGCCAGGGCGTCCTCGGCCGCCTCTTCCTGCTGACGACGATCGTCGTCGTGCCCGCCTTCACCGTCTGGCTCCTGTTCATCGGTGGTCTCCAGCCGACCACCGGCGGGCTCTGACCGTGGGGCTGTTCCGCTACTACCGCCAGTTCGAGGGCCTCAGCGAGGAGGAGGTCAACCACGGGCTGCGCGAGCGCGCGCAGGAGGAGCGCGGCAAGGCGCTCGCACGCGTCGAGCCGCTCGACCTCTCCCGCACGACCTGGCACGAGCTGCCCCCGCCGGAAGTCGTCTCCGCGATCACGTTCCACGCCCGCAAGGGCCTCAACCGCTACGTGGAGGGTCGCGACGCCGAGCTGCAGGCGGCGCTCGCCGAGCGCCATGGCGTCGCGGACGACCGCGTCGCGATCGGGGACGGGGCCTCGGGCCTCCTGGACCGCGCGGCCCGCGCGCTGCTGACGCCGGGCGACGAGCTCGTCCTGCCCTGGCCCGGCTACCCGCTCTACCCGCTGCTCGCGCGGGACACCGGCGCGACGCCGGTGCGCGTGGCGTCCCTGGACCCGGAGGCGCTGCTGGCCGTCGTGACGCCGCGGACACGGATGATCGTCCTCGGTGACGCTGGCCGCCGGCCTCGGTGTGAACGCGCTGGTCGCGTACGAGATCGCGCCGGAGATGACCTGGGCCGACGCGATGGGCCTGGTCGTGATCGAGGGTGTGCTGATCGCGATCCTGGTGCTGACCGGGCTGCGTACCCAGGTGTTCAAGGCGGTCCCGACCCAGCTCAAGACCGCGATCGGCGTGGGCATCGGCCTCTTCCTGATGATCATCGGGCTGGTCGACGCCGGGTTCGTGCACCGCATCCCGGACGCCGCGAACACCACCGTGCCGGTCGAGCTCGGCCTCGGCGGCAAGCTGCTGACCTGGCCGACGTTCGTCTTCTCCATCGGCCTGCTCTTCACGCTGGTGCTCTTCGTCCGCAAGGTGAAGGGCGCGATCCTGATCGGCATCCTCGGCACCACAGTGCTGGCCATCATCGTGGAGGCGATCGCCAAGGTCGGCTCCTCGGTCGACAACCCGCACGGCTGGTCGCTGAACGTGCCCGCCCTGCCGGAGAAGATCGTCGACAAGCCGGATCTCTCGCTGCTCGGCCAGTTCAACGTGCTGGACTCGTGGTCGACGGCCGGCTGGCTGGTCGTCCTGATGTTCGTCTTCACGCTGCTGGTGACGGACTTCTTCGACACCATGGGCACCATGGTCGCGGTCGGCCAGGAGGGCGACCTGCTCGACGCCGAGGGCATGCCGCCGCGGACCCGGGAGATCCTGCTGGTCGACTCGATCGCCGCGGCGGCCGGCGGTGCGGCCAGTGTGTCCAGCAACACGTCGTACGTGGAGAGTGCCTCGGGTGTCGGCGAGGGCGCCCGGACCGGCGTGGCCAACCTCGTCACCGGTGTGCTGTTCCTGCTGGCGATGTTCCTGTCGCCGCTGGTCAAGGTGGTGCCGTTCGAGGCGGCGTCGACCGCTCTGGTGGTGGTCGGCTTCCTGATGATGACCGCGGTGAAGCAGATCGACTGGACCGACTACTCGATCGCGGTGCCGGCCTTCCTGGCGATCACGCTGATGCCGTTCACGTACTCGATCTCCAACGGCATCGGGGCCGGGATCATCTCGTACGTGGTGCTGAAGGCCGCGACCGGCAAGGCACGGGAGATCCACCCGATCCTGTACGGCGTCGCTGTCCTGTTCGTCCTCTACTTCGCCCGGGGTCCGCTCGAGGCCGGGATTCTCTGATTCGGCGCCTGATGACCACCGTCGCCGGGGTGCGCTAACGTGCCGGTGACGGTGGTCTCAGGGTATTTAGATGGTCGTTAGCCATGCTCATTAGTTAGGCTAAGGATCGTGATGGAGCGGGTGATGACGACGGAGCGTATGACAGCGGAACCGCTGGCCAAGACGCTGCGGGACGCGATCACCCGACTCGGCCGCCGAGTCCGCCAGGCCCGTCCGGTCGGCGATCTCACCTTCAGTCAGCTCTCCGCCCTGACCAGCCTCCAGTTGGCCGGCGCGCTGACCCCCCGTGAGCTCGCCGACGTGGAGCGGGTCCAGCCGCCGACGATGACCAAGATCGTCGGCAAGCTGGAGGAGCGTGGGCTGGTGGCGCGGACACCGCATCCCACCGACGGGCGCCAGGTCATCCTGGCCGCCACCGACCAGGGGCGCACGGTGTACGCACAGCACGAGCGGGCACGTAACGAATGGCTGGCCAAGGAATTGGAGCAGCTGACCCCCGAGGAACGGGCCACCCTGGCGCAGGCTGCGGAGATCCTGCAGCGCATCGCCAAGGGCTGAAAAGCCCGACCCCAAGGTCGTTCCGCTTCGTCACATGACGATGACGCGTACGACCGAACAAGGGGGCGCAGCCACGTGCGGGCAGGCCTGAACTCCACCTTCCGATCCCTGCAGGTCCCTAACTACCGCCTCTTCGCCGGCGGGCAACTGGTGAAGCTGATCGGTGTGTGGATGATGTTCACGGCCCAGGACTGGCTGGTGCTGGAACTCTCCGACAACTCCCCGGGCGCTCTCGGAACGGTGACCGCGCTCCAGTTCGTACCGGTGATGCTGTTGACCCTCTGGAGCGGTCGCCTGGCCGACCGGTACGACAAGCGCAAGTTGCTGATCGCGGCGAATGCCGCCTTCGCGGTGTTCGCGGTCGCCTTCGCGGTGCTGGTCGCCAGCGGGGTGGTGCAGCTCTGGCACGTGTTCGTCTTCGCGCTGCTGCTCGGCATCGCGAACGCGGTGGAGACCCCGGTCCGGCAGGCGTTCGTCTCCGAGCTGGTCGAGCTGCGGCTGCTGCCGAACGCGCTGGCGCTCTCCGCGGCCACCTTCAACACCGCCCGGATCAGCGGCCCGGCGCTGGCCGGCGTGCTGCTCGCGGTGCTCTCCACGCCCGGCGTGTTCCTGATCTCGACGGCGCTGGCCATCGCCCCGGTCTTCACCTACGTGCGGATGCGCCCGGCAGACCTGATCCGCACCGAACGCAAGAAGGGCGCCAGCGCCCGGGTGATCGACGGCCTGCGGTACGTCGGTAAGCGGCACGACCTGCTGCTGCCGATCTGCCTGATGGCCGCGATCGGCATGATCGGCTTCAACTTCCCGGTCACCCTGGCCGCCCTCGCGAAGATCAATTTCAACGCCGGCCCGTCGTCGTTCGGCCTGCTCACCACCGCTCTCGCGATCGGCTCACTCGGCGGCGCGCTGGCCGGCACCCGGCGGCGCAGCCGGCCCGGCGCCTACAAGGTGATCGGCGCCGCGCTGATCTTCGGAGGGTGCGAGTTCGCGGTCGGGTTCGCGCCGAACTTCGTGGTGGCAGCGCTGCTGCTGGTGCCGACCGGCTTCTTCTCGATCTACCTGGCCCAGGGTGCCAACCACCGGGTGCAGATGGGCGTCGACCCGGAGTACCGGGGCCGGGTGATGGCCCTCTACGTGCTGGTCTTCCTGGGCACCACCCCGATCGGCGCGTCGCTGGCCGGCTGGTGGGGCGAGCACTACGGCGTGCCGTCGAGCATCTGGGCGGCCGGTCTGGTGAGTTTCGCGGCCGCGGTGGGCGCGCTGATCTGGCAGCTGCGCGCCAGCAGCGAGCGGATCGAGGTACGGGTCCGGCCGCGGCTGAGCGTCCGGCTGGTGCCCGCTCCGGCGGAATCCGCGGCCGAGATCGACCCGGGCGAGGCCCCGCGACTGGCCGTCCGGTCCGAGCCGTCGTTGCCGGGGGTCCGCGGACACGCCGAGCCGCTGAACCGACCCGAGCCGGTGGCCCGGGTCTGACCCGGATTTCAAGATCTTGGCGAGTTCGAACCCGAACTCGTCAAGATCCGCCAATGCTCGACGGAACCTGGCAGAGCACCTCCACCAAACGGGTATTCCAGCCTGACCGGACAACGCCTAGCGTCGAATCCGTGGCAATCGCGCACATTGCTGTGCTCTCGGCGGCGCTGTCGGCGCTGCTGTTACTGCCGTGCGCCGCGGCCGCCCTCCTCGGCCCCGACGCGCGCCACGTGCGGCGCCTGTTCACCCGGCACGGCCGGCAGGAGTTGCGGGCGCTGCGCAAGCTCGACCGGACGCTGCGGGTGCTGGACCCCGGTCCCCGGCTGGCCGCGCTCGACGATCCGGCGATCGAGCAGATCGCCTACGACCTGCGGCGGCTCGACCACCAGCGGCGCAGCGGCCCGACGCGCTACTCCGCGGTGTGGCTGGCGGCCGTGCTCAGGGCCTACGACGCCCGGCTCGAGCTGGCCTGCCGGCGCCTCGGGGTGACCGAGCACCTGCAGCCGTTGCAGGGCGTCGACCGGGAGATCGAGCGGGTCCGGGTCGAGGGCCAGTTGGAAGCGGCCGGCCTGACCCTGCGACGGCCGAGCTCCGGCAACGACCTCGGCTGAGCCTCCCGATCAACAGGGCTGCGATGTCACCGGCCATCCCTGCAGCCGGTGGTACTCACCGGCCGCGCTCCGGACCAGGGCGAGCTCGGTGACCGGCCAGGACGGTCCGGCATAGTCCGTCAGCGCCTGCTGGATGCCGGGGTCGAAGCGGTAGGACACGGTCAGGTGCGGGCGAAACGGTCGCCCGTCGATCGGGAAGCCGGCCGAGGCCAGTGCCGACCCGATCCGCGCCCGGAACGCGGCGAGCACCTCAAGGTCGCCGGCCAGGCCGGCCCAGAGCACCGAACCGAAGCGGCCGCCGCCGGCCAGTCGCAGGGTGATCGGGCCTGGCGGCGGCACCGTGGACAGGGCGTGGGCGACGTCAGCCGTACGCTCGTCCGGCACCTCGCCCAGGAAGGCCAGCGTGACGTGCCATTTCTCCGGGCGGGTGGGCCGGCTGCCGGCCGGCAGCCGGCGTTGCAGATCGAACCGGGCGTCCTCGGTGGGAAAGACCGCGACGAACAGGCTCAGGAGGACTCCCGGGCCGCCGGGCCGCCTCCGAACAGCACATCGTCCCAGCTGGGCAACCGCTTGCGCGGCTTGTTGCCGCTCTCCTCGGACTCCGCGTTGGCCGAGGCGGGCTGGCCCACCGTGCGGCGCGGCCGCAGAACCGCCAGCGACGGCACAGCCGGCACCTCTTTCGGCAGGTCGGCGTCGTCGTCGAAGGCGGAGCCGGAACCCCCGCCGAGCAGCGCCGCGGCACCACCGGCGACCGGCCGGCGCTCGATCGGGCGACCGGAGCTGCCCTCGATCGGCCGGTCCAGCGAGGCCAGCAGGGCGTCGCGCCCGGCCCGGATCGGGTCGCGGGTCGGCCGCGGGGCAGTCGTGTCGGCGCTCGGCAGGCCGTGCCCACCGCGG
>NZ_JBFAPC010000029.1:0-44947 GCF_040675535.1 Patulibacter sp. NPDC049589
GCTTCGCGGGCCGGGCACCACGCGACCCACGACCTCCGACCACGAACCACTCTCGATCACGAAACCGAGCTACACCACAAAACGCGACTTGACTCGGTCGCCCTCCGGGCGCCCTTCGCGAGCCGCCAGCCGCGTCTCCGCGGGACCGCCGGGCTCAACTAACAGGTGTGCGAGAGATCTTGACGCGGGACATCAGGACGTCGGGACGGTCCACCTCGCTCCGGAGGCTGTGTTCAGGAGCTATAGCCAGGATTCCGGTCCGGCGCGCGTTCGGGCGACTGGACGGTTTTGATGCGGTCGACGATTTCCTGCTGACGATCGTTCAACGGCAGGTCGTGCGTGTGGCGCCAGGTCGCGATGTCCCGAGCGACATTCTTCGCGGCCGCGGACGACCACCCCCGCTGGGGTCGTCGGTGCGTTGGGTGTTCACCGCCTGCCGCACGGCCATCCGGCCGGCGAGCTGGTCGTAGCGGCGCTGGTCCGCGGGGGCCAGGCCCTCGCGCGGCCCCAGTGCCTTGACGGCGCGATCGGCGCCGAGCGCTGCGGACCCTATCCGCAGCAGCGTCGTCTCGCGGTCTTGCGCGACGGACGGCGGTGGAGTTGTTCGCCCGCTTGGCCAGGTTGGTGAGCATGTCGAGTTCGCCGCCCGTGCCGGCCGGGGCGGCCCGCCTGGGCCGGGGCAGGGAAGTCGACCCGGCGCCGCGCCGCCCACCACCAAACCTTCCTCCCCGGCACCAGTCCCAACACCTCCCCCCGCGGCGGCACGCCGCCCCCGCCGCACCCACACCCCACACCCACCGGCCCTCCGACCGCTCTCGCGCATCAGCCTCAACAGCAGCCCGCGTCCTCGCCCCCGACCATCGGGAGCGATCGCGCCGAAAGCGGTAGGTGGCACCTCTCGCTTTTGGCGCTACGCTGTCGCTTGACTGGCTGGTCGGCCAGGCGAATCCCGGCGAGCGTCCCCCACGGACGCGAAGGAGCAGACGGTGGATCTGAACGACGACCCGCAGCAGGCGGCGTTCCGCGCGCAGGTGCGCGGATGGCTGGACGAGCACAAGGCCGAGGCGCCGATCGTGTTCGGCGAGGGCCAGATCGAGGACGAGCACGAGCGCATCGAGGCCTGGCGCGGCTGGCAGCGCCAGCTCGCCGAGGCCGGCCTCTGCGGCGTGACGTGGCCCGAGGAGTTCGGCGGCGCCGGCAAGGGGCCGATCGAGCAGGTCATCGTCAACCAGGAGCTGGCACGCGCCCAGGTCCCGGGCGCCCTGGACTTCATCGGCCTGGGGATGATGGGCCCGGCGATCATCGTCCACGGCACCGACGAGCAGAAGCGCCGGTATCTCGGCCCGCTGCTGCACGGCGACGAGGTCTTCTGCCAGCTCTTCTCGGAGCCCGCCGCGGGCTCCGACCTCGCCGGCGTCACCGCCCGCGCGGTCCAGCAGGACGACGGCTCGTTCAAGATCTCCGGCCAGAAGGTCTGGACGACCAACGCGCAGTTCTCCGCCTTCGGCGTGCTGCTCGCGCGCACCGACGCGGACGTGCCCAAGCACAAGGGCCTGACGATGTTCATCGTCCCGATGGACGCCCCGGGCATCACGATCCGCGGCCTGCGCCAGATCTCCGGCGAGGCCGAGTTCAACGAGGTCTTCCTCGACGACGTCGAGGTCCCCGCCGACGCGGTCCTCGGCCAGGTCGGCGGCGGCTGGGGCACCGCGCTGACCGTCCTGATGTTCGAGCGCCTCTCGATCGGCACGACGTCGATCGGCTACTCCGCCGAGCGCTTCGCCGCCGGCGTCGCGTCCGCCCCGGGCGCCGCGGAGGACCCCGAGGTCCGCCAGCGCCTCGGCCACGTCGGCACCGAGATGATCGCGTCGCGCTTCGCGGGCCATCGCCTGCTGTCGGACCTGGCCGGCGGCAAGCTGCCCGGCCCGGAGTTCGGCCTCGGCAAGGTCACGGTCGTGAAGTCCGCGATCGACGCCGGCGACCTGATCGCCGACGTGCTCGGCCCCGACGCCCTCGACGAGGGGTCGGAGTGGGGCTACATGATCTCGTTCCTGCCGGGCCTGAAGTCGGCCGGCGGCACGGAGGAGATCCTGCGCAACACCATCGGTGAGCGCGTGCTGGGGCTGCCGCCCGAGCCGCGGTCGGACAAGGGCGTGCCCTTCAGCGAGCTGAAGGCGCGCGAGACGGAGCAGGTGGGCTAGTGCTCCCCTCGATGATCTTGCGGTCCGTGACGGCCGCGGACGCTTCGGATGCCCCCACCGGGCACCTCGGTCAGGCAGGAGCCTGGCTCTCGGCCCCCGTCGGAGGCCTCCTCGGTCCCCGACCGGCACGACTCCACAACCTCATCCGAGGAGAGCACTGAGATGGATCTGTCGCTGACCGACGAGCAGGAGTTCCTGCGCGAGGCCGCCCGCGGCGCGCTGAAGCGCGTCGACACCGTCGCCGCCGCCCGCGAGGCGCTCGAGGACGAGACGAAGCGTCCCGACCTGTGGAAGACCGTCGTCGAGGCCGGCTGGACCGGCCTGCTGACGAGCGAGGACGGCGGCGGCGCGGGCCTCGGCCTGTACGACGCGATGCTCGTGGCGCAGGAGGCCGGGCGCGTCCTGGCCCCGGTGCCGCTCGTGTCGACGCTGCCCGCCGCGACGATCCTCGACGCCGCCGACGACCAGGCCTCCGAGCCCGTCGCCAGCGGCGAGGTCCGGATCGCGTGGCTGCCCGCCGCGCCCCCGACCGACCAGGAGCCCCGCTGGACCGGCGACCCGCACCGCGGCGTGCTGCGCGCGGCGCTGCCGACGGCCGAGCTGGACGGCGACGCCGCGACGCTGACCGGCGCGGCCCACTGGGTCCCCGACGCCGCGCAGGCCGACCAGCTGCTCGTCACCGCCGACGGGCCCGACGGCCCGGTCGCCGTCCTCGTCGACGCGTCCGCCCCGGGGGTGAGCGTCGAGGGCCTCTGGCGCTACGACGCGACCCGCCCGCTCGGGCACGTCACGCTGGAGAACGCCCAGGGCCGCGTGATCCAGGCCGACGAGCTCGCGCTCCGCCGCGCCTGGCACGTCGCCCAGGGCCTCCTGGCCGCCGAGGCCGTCGGCACCGTCGACGCGCTGCTGCCGATCGCGATCGCCTACGCCAAGGAGCGCCACACGTTCGGGCGCGCAATTGGTTCTTACCAGTCTGTGAAGCACCAGCTCGTCGAGGTCCTGCGCCTGCTGGAGAACGCCAAGTCGCTGCTGATCTACGCGGCCTGGGCGCACGCGAACGCGCCCGGCGAGCTCGCGCTGGCCGCGGCGGCCGCCCGCTCCGGCGCCGAGCACGCGCTGGACGTCGCGACCCGCGTCCAGATCTCCGTGCACGGCGGCATCGGCGCGACGTGGGAGCACGACGCGCCGCTGTACTTCCGCCGCGCGCAGCTCTCGCGCCGCCTCGTCGGCGGGGCCGCCGGAGCGACGGACCGCGTCGCCGGTGAGCTGCTGACGGGCGTCGTCCCAGCCTGACCCGACGACCGGCACCGGCGTGTACGTTGCACGTCGGTGTCCGCCGTCCCGCTCTCCGTCGTCCACGCCGCCACCCCCGCCGTGGCGGCACAGGAGCTGCGCGGCAGCGACGAGGAGAACGGGTCCTACCTGGTCGCGCCGGACTGGACGGCGATCACGATGACGGTGCTCTTCGTGGTCCTCGTCGCCGTGGGCGTCGTCGTGCTCGTGCGGTATCTCCGGTCGCGAACCTGACGTCCGCGTCACCGCGATGGCACGACGCGGCCGGAAGCGGGACCATGGAGGCATGAGCAACGACCGGGTGACCGTGACGATCGAGGACCACGTCGCCGACGTGCGCCTCAACCGCGCCGACAAGCACAACGGCCTCGACGGGGCCATGTTCCAGGGGCTGCACGACGCGGCCGTCGCGCTGCGCGGCAACGACGACGTCCGCGCGGTCGTCCTGTCCGGCGAGGGCAAGAGCTTCTGCGCCGGGCTCGACGTGCAGGACGCGTTCACCAACGGCGCGCTGGCGAACGCCGCGACGCTCGAGGACCGCCTGCCGGGCGAGCTGACGAACCTCTACCAGGCGGTCGCGTACGACTGGCGGACCGTGCCGGTCCCCGTCGTCGCCGCGATCCACGGCAACTGCTTCGGCGGCGGGCTGCAGATCGCCCTGGGCGCCGACATCCGGATCGCGACGCCCGAGGCGAAGCTCTCGATCATGGAGATCAAGTGGGGCCTCGTGCCCGACATGGGCCTCATGGTCACGCTGCCGCCGCTGGTCCGCCAGGACGTGGCCAAGGAGCTGACGTTCACCGGCCGGATCTTCTCCGGCGAGGAGGCCCAGGGCTACGGCGTCGTCACGCGCACCGACGCCGACCCGCTCGCCGCCGCGAAGGCGCTGGCCGCCGAGATCGCCGGCAAGTCGCCCGACGCGATCCGCTTCGGAAAGACGCTCCTGCAGGACGCCTGGGAGGGCGACGACGCCACGCGGCTGCTGCTCGAGTCCAAGCTGCAGCGCCCGCTGATCGGCTCGCCGAACCAGATGGCCGCCGCGACGGCAGCGATGACGAAGCAGCCGGGCGACTACGGCCCGCTGCTGCCGCTGCCCGAGGGCGTCTGACCGACCCCGGGGCCCGCGCGCACGCCCGCGCCGGACCCGGGCGCGGGGGCCCCGGCATCCGGTGCGGACACGCGTCCGCACGCCGCGCGGCACCCGGACCCGCCCGGTACGGTGGCGCCATGCGCGCCACCCGACCAGCCCTCGCCCTCCTCGCCGGCGCCGCCACCGTCGCGGCGATCGGCGGCCCGACGGGCCCCGCCGCGGCCGGCCCGGCGCCCACGACCGTCACCGCGCAGGGCGCCGGCCCGCTGAAGCTCGGCATGACCCGCACCGCCGCGGTGAAGACCGGCTGGCTGTCGGGCCGCGGCACCGGCTGCCCGCTCGGCGGCCCGCCGCTGCCGATCACCTACGTGCTGCACGGCCCGAAGGCCCCGAAGGCGCTGCGCGGGACCGCCCAGTTCGACGGCGGCAAGCTCACCGTCCTGACGTTCGGCAAGGGCGTCCGGACCGACCAGGGCGTGACGGTCGGGACGACGAGCAGCCGCATGGTCTCGCGCTACCGGGCGGCGGGCTTCACGGCGAAGGCCGAGCGCTCCGAGCTCTTCGGCGGCACCTTCGTGACCGTCACCGAGGGCGGGAAGGACGTCATCGCGGGGTTCGCCGAGAAGGGGCGGATCACGCAGCTGGGACTGCCCGCCATCCCCGTCTGCGAGTAGGCCGCCGGCGGCGGCGCGCCGACGCGCGGGGCCCCGGACCCGCTCAGACCTCGGAGAAGCGCAGGACCCCGTCCTGCTCCTCGCCGGCGACCCGGCCGTCGCCCTCGAGCAGCTCCAGGTGGCCGATCACCTCGGACATCACGAGGTGGGCCTGGACGTAGGCGGTGCGGCCCCAGATCGCGCGGCCGATGTCGAAGGCGGTGCTGTTGCCCGCCGCGATCTCGTCGACGATCCGGTCCAGCCGCCGCTCGGTCGCCGCCGCGCGCTCGTCGATCAGGGCGCGGTGGTCGGTGACGGGCGGGCCGTGGCCGCCGACGACGAGGTCGAGGTCCATCTCGCGCGTCAGCGCCAGCGACGCCCGATAGTCGCGCAGCGGCGTCAGGCGGACGGTCGGGTCGGCCTCCTCCTCGGCCACCAGGAGCGGCTCGGAGAGGACGGCGTTGGAGGAGACCTGCGACAGCAGGTGGTCGCCGGCGACGAGGAACCGGGCCGCGCGGTCGTGGAAGACGGTGTCGCTGGTCGAGTGCCCGGGGCGGTGGTGGACCTGCCACTCGCGGTCGTCGAACGCGAGGACGTCGCCCTCGGCCAGCGGCCGGTCGACCCGGACGGGCTCGGCGAAGCCGCGGACCATCGCGTCGGCCGCGCGGCCGCCGAGCGCGACCTCCTTCGGCAGCCCGTGACGGAGCAGCCGCTGCTCGATGAAGCGCATCTCCTGCGCCGAGCGGCGGGCGTAGTCGCCGAGCCAGTCCGCGATGCCGCCGAACGCGTGCAGCTCGGCGCCCGAGCGGCGGATCAGCTGCGCCGCCAGGCCGAAGTGGTCGACGTGGTGGTGCGTCAGGACGATCCGCTCGAGGTCCTCGACGCGGTGTCCGCGCGCGGCCAGCGCCGCCTCGAGCGCCTCGAGCGCCAGGGCCGTCGCCGGCCCGGCGTCGACGAGCGTCAGCGGCGAGTCCTCGACGAGGTAGAGGTTGACCGGGCCGACCGCGAACGGCGTCGGGATCGAGATCGCGACGACGCCGCTGGGCAGCTCCACGGCGGGCGATGGGACGTCGGAGGCGGTACTCATGCGCCCCCTGACGGTACCGCCCGGCCGCGCGCACGTTCGTGCGCCGGCGCACCCGGGCACCGGCCGGGGGATGCCCTCCGCCCCGCGCGGCGCGACCTGGGCCCGCAGGACGGGCCCGGGACCGAGGTCCTTACGCACCGCTGACGCGGTCTGCGGGATGCTCCTCGGACTCCGCGTTCCGCGGAGCCTGCCCCGAACGTCTCCCTGATGCCCGACAACCGCTCCCTCTGGTCCGATGGTCCCTCCGAGGACGACCACCACGGCTGGCTCGACGCCGAGCCCGACGCGCCGGCGGCGCCGACCGGCCCGCCGCTCTCCTCGAAGCAGGACGACACGCAGGTCCACCGCACCGGGCGGCTGACGCCACCGGCCGGCCGCCCGCCTCGCGACGGCCCGTCGCCCTGGCAGCGCGCCCGCCGCGCGCTGATCTGGCCGCTGGTGGCGCTCTGCGTCGTCGCGCTGGTCGTCTCGGGCATCGCGATCGGCACCCAGCTCGTCGACCAGAAGACCGTCGAGCGGACGGTCGTGGCCGGCAGCGGCAACGGCGGGTCCACCGCGTCGCAGGTCAAGGCCGCGTACGAGGCCGCCCACGAGGGCGTCGTCTTCATCAAGACCAACGAGGCCAGCGGCAGCGGCTGGGTCTACGACGACAAGGGCACGATCGTCACGAACAACCACGTCGTCGCCGGCGCCTCCAGCGTCCGCGTCCGCTTCAAGGACGACGGCAAGCAGATCCCCGCGCGCGTCCTCGGCACCGACGTCTCCTCCGACCTGGCGGTCCTGCGGATCGACCCGAAGGAGGCCGACAAGCTCGTCCCGCTGAAGATCGCGGAGTCCGACGACGTCCAGACCGGCGACCCGGTCGTCGCGATCGGCTACCCGTTCGGGCTCGACCAGACGACGACGGCGGGCATCATCTCCGGCGTCGGGCGGCAGATCCCGGCCCAGACGAACTTCCAGATCGACAAGGTCCTCCAGACCGACGCGCCGATCAACCCCGGCAACTCCGGCGGCCCGCTGCTGAACGTCAAGGGCGAGGTCGTCGGCGTCAACTCGCAGATCGCCACGGCCAGCGGGGGCGGCGGCAGCGTCGGCATCGGCTTCGCCATCCCGTCGGACACCATCCGCGACGTCGTGCCGCAGCTCGAGGCCGGCAAGTCCGTCCAGTACGCCTACCTCGGCGTCTCGGTCGGGGACGTCAACAAGGGCTCCGGCGCGCTGGTCGCCGAGGTCCGCCCCGGCAGCCCGGCGCAGCAGGCCAAGCTGCAGGCCAACAGCCTCGCCGCCCAGAACGGCGTGGCGGACCCCGACGGCGACGTGATCGTGAAGATCGACGGCACCGACGTCCAGCAGTCCTCCGACGTCACCCGGACGATCAACGCGCACAAGCCGGGCGACAAGATCGAGCTCGAGGTCCGCCGCGGAGGCGACACCCGCAAGGTCCAGGTCACCCTCGGCGACCGGCCCGCGTCGAGCACGCCCACCACCGCGACGCCGACGACCCCGTCGTCCCCGTCGACGCCCAGCGACCCGACCAACCCCCTGAACCCGCAGACGCCCTCGATCCCGTGAGCTTCGTCGCCCCGTGGTTCCTGGTCGCGCTCCTGCTGGTGCCGGCGGCCGCGGCCGTCTACGTCTGGTGGGAGCGGCGCAGGACCCGGGGTGCGGAGCCGTGGGCGACCGCCCCGCTGATGCCGTCGGTCACCCGCGGCGGCAGCCGGCGGCACCGCCACGTCGCGCCGGCGATCTACCTGCTGGCGGCCGCCGTCCTGATCGTGGCGCTCGCGCGGCCCCAGCACGACGTGACGAAGAAGATCGAGCAGGCGACGGTGATGCTCGTGACCGACCGCTCCGGCTCGATGCGGTCCGCGGACCTCAAGCCCAACCGGATGGAGGCCGTCAAGGCCGCGGCGTCGTCGTTCCTGGACCAGGTCCCGGCGCAGATCCGGGTCGGCGCGCTGGCGTTCAACCAGAAGACGAAGCTCCTGGCGTCGCCGACCACCGATCGCGCGCGGGTGAAGAACGCCCTGAACACGTTGACCGGCGCGGGCTCGACCGCCACCGGGGACGCGCTCGCCGCCGCCCTGGCGATCGTCCGCCCGCAGGGCGCCGCGGGCGTCCAGACCCCCGCGGCCGTGGTCCTGCTCTCCGACGGCGCGAACGTCCGCGGCCGCGACCCGATCGCGCTCGCGCGCCGGGCGGGCCGCCTGAAGGTCCCGGTCTACACGATCGCCCTCGGCACGGACGAGGGCACCCTGACCTCCAAGCGCGCGAACGGCACCACGAAGACCGAGCGCGTCCCGCCGGACCGCGAGGCGATGCGGCAGATCGCGGACGCGTCGGGCGGCACGACCTCGGACGCCCCGACGACCGAGGCCCTGCAGGCCGTCTACAAGCGGCTCGGGTCCGCCGTCGCGGAGCAGCCCGGCAAGGACCAGCTGACGTCGCTCCCCGTCGGGATCGCGCTGGTCCTCCTCGTGGTCGGCGCCGGCGTGTCGCTCCGGCTCACCGGCCGCATCGTCTAGCCGGACCCTGGTCCCCGGAGCCGCGCCGCCCGGGGCGCGCCGGGCGGCGGCGGACCCGGGGACGCTTCCGCGCTCCCGTTTACGCGGGGCTCAGCCCCGGGTGGTTCGATGGACGCGTCATGCTGTCGCTCCGCGGTGTCGCCCCGCTGCTCCTCACCGGCACGAGCGGGGTCGCCCTGCTCGCGTTCGGGATCGGCGGGCTGTCCGGCATGGATCCGCAGCTGCAGCGCGCGGCCGAGACGGTCAAGCAGGAGCGCCCCGCCCCGGACCGCTCCACGCCGGGGCGCACCGCCCCGGAGGTCACGGTCCACCGGGTCGCCTGCCCCTGGGAGCAGGACCGCGGCCGCCGGGCGGGGGACGTCTGAGATGCGCGTGCTCGTCGCCGAGGACCACGAGCGGGTCGCCGACGCCGTCGCGCGCGGCCTGCGCCGCAGCGGCCTGGCCGTGGACATCGCCGCCGACGGGGACGCGGCGCTCTACAAGGCGCGCGTGAACCCCTACGACGTGATCGTGCTCGACCGCGACCTGCCGCGCACGCACGGCGACGAGGTCTGCCGCACGCTCAACGCCGAGCAGCCGGGCACGAAGATCCTGATGCTCACCGCCGCCGGCGCCCTGGACGACATGGTCGAGGGGCTCGCGCTGGGCGCCGACGACTACATGAGCAAGCCGTTCCGCTTCGCGGAGCTCGCCGCGCGCGTCGACGCCCTCGGGCGCCGCAGCGGCCGGGTGCGGCCCAGCGTGCTGCGGCACGACGACGTCGAGCTCGACCCCGCCCGCCACGTCGCCAGCCGCGCGGGGCAGGACCTCGAGCTCTCGCCGAAGGAGTTCGGCGTCCTGCAGGAGCTGCTGGCCGCCGACGGCCAGGTCGTGACGACCGAGCAGCTGCTCGAGCGCGTCTGGGACGAGAACGTCGACCCGTTCACCAACACGGTGCGGATGGTCCTCGTGACCCTGCGGCGCAAGCTCGGCGAGCCCGGGGTCATCCAGACGGTGCGCGGCGCCGGCTACCGGATCTGAGGCGCCCGGTGCGCCGGCCCCGCGTCCCGCGGCTGCCGCTCCGGGCCCGCCTCACCGCGCTCTACGCGACGCTCTTCGCGGCGTCCACGCTCGTCGTCCTGGTGGTCGCCTACGGGCTGCTGAGCGGCCACCTGCACCGCACGCTGTCGGACCGGCTGGCCGACCCGATCCTCGACCGCGTCGCGCTGCAGCTCGTCCTCGTGCTCGTCGGCACCACGTTGCTGGCGATCGCCCTGGGGTGGGTCGCCGCCCGCCGCGCGCTGCGCCCGATCGGCCGGGTCACCGCCGCCGCCCGCCGGGTCTCCGACGAGCGGCTCGACGAGCGGCTCGCGCTCGACGGCCCCCACGACGAGGTCCGCGAGCTCGCCGACACGTTCGACGCGATGCTCGACCGGCTCTCCGCCGGCATGCTCGCCCAGCGGCGCTTCGTGCAGAACGCGAGTCACGAGCTGCGCACGCCGCTGACCGCGATCCGCACCGAGGTCGACGTCACGCTCGCGGACCCCGACGCGACGGACGCCGAGCTGCGGGCGATGGGCGAGCGGGTCCTGGCCGGCGCGGACGAGCTCGACGACCTGCTCGAGGGCCTCCTGGTCCTGGCCCGCTCGCGGCGCGGGGTGGACCGCCACGAGGACGTCGACCTGACCGCCACGGCCCGGGCCGCCGTCGCCGAGGCCCCGGCCTGCCCGACGCTGCAGCTGTCCGTCCACCCGCGCACCCCGGCCGCCCGCGCGTGGGGCGACGGCACGATGCTCGGCCGGGTCGCGATCAACCTGGTCGACAACGCCGTCCGCTACAACGAGGACGGCGGCTGGGTCCGCGTCGAGACCGCCGAGGGCGAGCGCGACGGACGGCCCTGGGCCACCCTGCGGGTCGCCAACAGCGGGCCGCGGGTGCCCGCCGCGGACATCGCGCGGATCGTCGAGCCGTTCGAGCGGCTGGGCCGCCACGGCACGGGCTCGGGGCTCGGGCTCTCGATCGTGCGCGCCGTCGTCGACGCGCACGGGGGCTCGACCCGGATCGAGGCGCCGGAGACCGGCGGGCTCGACGTGACGGTCAGCCTGCCGGGGCCGACGCGCTGAGGGGGCCGTCGGCCGACCCGGCCGGCGGATCGAGCGTGAACAGCTCGGTCGCGACGTCGTGCTCGACGTCGATCCCGCTCACCGCGTGCTGCACGGGCCGCCCGGCGACCTCCTGCACGGCGGCCACGAGGTCGCCCTGGACCGCGCGCTGGAGCGCTGAGCGGGCGCCACGCACCCGCTCGCCCTCGCCCAGGTCGGTCAGCCGGCGCTCCGCCGGGGACATGGTGCCGTCGAGGACGACGAGGATCGCGTCGCGGCCGGCGAAATGCGCGCGGCAGCGCTGCGGGCCGCGCCCGAACTGCTCCTTGTAGTGCCGGGCGACGGCGTCGGCGACCGCCTGGAGCGGGCTGCGGGCGGTCGGGCTGACGGGAGGTTCGAGCTGCGTCATGGCGGTCGGGGTCGGAGGGGCCGCACGTAACCGATACGTAGAGTCTCGGTTCCTCGGGGTACGGCGCCCAATGTGTCTCACTTTAGCGAATCCGGGCCGATCGGCCCACAAACACGCCTCCGGCGGTAGCATCGGGAGACCTACTGGGACGTCGCGTCTCGGTAGACGGGCGTCGGCGGCCCCACTTCCCCTCCGCCGGTGCCGAGAGGAGCGCCCACCCGTGCCCGGCGAGCAGCCCGACCGCGACCCGACCCCCGACGCCGTGATGCCCACCGGCGCGCCCCGCTCCGCCCGGCGGCAGCGCAGCGACGCGGCGCTCAACTACACGCGCCTGGTGTCGGCGGCGATGCGCGTCCTGCGCGAGCAGCCCGACGCCGGCATGGAGCGGATCGCCGCCGCGGCCGAGGTCGGCCGGGCCACGGCCTACCGGCACTTCCCGCGCCGCAGCGACCTCGTGGCCGCCGCCGCGCAGCAGGCCCGCGACGACGCCGAGGCCAACGAGCGCGACGCGCTGCGCCCCGCCGGCGAGCTGGCCGGCACGACCCCCGCGGTGCTCGACGTCGCCGACGTCCTCAACAAGGTCCCGCCGCACCTGCTCGGCGAGCAGATCGTCGCCGAGGCCCGCCGGCTGGCCGGCGTCGAGGAGGTCGCGCTCTACGTCGTCGACATCGACGGCTCGCGCCTGCTGCGCCTGCACGGTCCCGACGGCTTCCCCGCCGAGCTGCCGGTGTCGCTGGGCGTCGGCCCCGAGCTGCCGCGCAGCGCGATCGCGAGCCTCCGGCACGTCGTCGGCGAGCGGATGCCCGGCGCGGCCGTCGTGCCGATGTACCTGCGCGGCCGGGCGACGGGCGCCCTGATCGCGGTCGGTGCGCGGGAGGAGGCCCTCCAGGATCTGGCCCGTCAGGGCGCCGCCGCGCTCGGGCTCGGCGGGGCCTACACCGACGTCTTCGCGTCGGCCGCCCGCCGCCAGCGCATCTCGCCCGCGTCGGAGATGCAGCAGAACCTGCTGCCCCCGCGGGTCGCCCGGATCGGCGGTGCCGGGCTCGCCGGCAACGTCCTGCCCTCCTACGACGTCGGCGGCGACTGGTTCGACTACGCCGAGAACCCCGACGGCGCCTGGATCGGCATCGCCGACGCGGCCGGCAGCGGCCCCCGCGCCGCCGGCCTGGCCGCGGTCCTGCTCGGGGCGTTCCGCGCCGGCCGGCGCAACGACCACGACCTCGCCGGCACCGTCGGCCTGATGGACCGCACGCTCACCGGCCTGGGGATGCCCGACGCCACGGCCACGGCGATCGTCGCCCGCTGGGACGCCGGGTCGTCCGAGCTGACGTGGATCAACCGCGCGCACCCCGAGCCGATCCTGATCAGCGCGGACGGACGCGCCGAGCGCCTCGGGGCCGGCACCGGCGAGGTCCTGGGCGTCGCCGGTGAGGACGACGAGGGCCGGGGCGCCGGCGGCGTGCCCGTCAACACGCGGCGGCTGGAGCCCGACGACCGCGTGATCCTCTACTCCGACGGGATCCGTGACCGGCCGACCGGCGGCGGGCGGACGTTCGGGGCGGCGGGCATCGTCGCCGCGGCGCGCACCGCGCCCAACCCGACGGCCGCCAACACCGTCACCGCGATCGAGGCCGCCGTGCTCCACGCGTCCGACGAGCCGCTGACCGACGACGCCACGCTGGTCGTCCTCTCCCCGACCGGCGGCGCGGGCGGCACCACGCGACCGTCGGGCTGACGGCCCGCTACCGGCACGTCGCGGGCGTCCATCGGGTAGGAAGTGACGTACGCATCCACGGGAGCCCGCGGTCCTCACCGGCGGCCGGCTCCCCGGGCCCACCCCGAGGGGACGGGTCCTTATCCCTAGGTGACGACCGACGGCCTACCGTCGTCGGGGACGTACCGCCCGTACCGCCGGAGACCGCACCGTGAGCACGCCGCACCCCCCGACCGACCCGCAGGCCACGCAGCCGGTGGCCAGCACGCCGATCGAGGACGCCGCACGCGACCTGGAGGCCGTGCTGCACGAGGTCAAGCGGGTCGTGATCGGCCAGGACGCGATGCTCGAGCGGGTGCTCGTCGCGCTGCTGTCCGGCGGCCACGTGCTGCTGGAGGGCGTCCCCGGCCTCGCCAAGACGCTGACGGTCAAGACGCTCTCGACCGTGCTCGGCGGCCAGTTCCGCCGCGTGCAGTTCACGCCGGACCTCGTCCCCGCCGACCTCGTCGGCACGCGGATCTGGCGCCCGGACACCGGCACGTTCGAGACCCAGCTCGGCCCGGTCTTCGGCAACCTGCTGCTCGCGGACGAGATCAACCGCGCGCCCGCCAAGGTCCAGTCGGCGCTGTTGGAGGTCATGCAGGAGCGCCAGGTCACGCTCGGCGGCGAGACCTTCCCGCTGCCGTCGCCCTTCCTCGTCCTCGCGACGCAGAACCCGATCGAGTCCGAGGGCACCTACCCGCTGCCCGAGGCCCAGGTCGACCGCTTCCTGCTGAAGGTCGTCGTCGGCTACCCGACGATCGAGGACGAGGCCTCCGTCGTCCACGCGTCGGTCGGCGTGCCCGAGGACGTGCGCCAGATCATCACGCCGGAGCGGCTGCTCCAGCACCGCGACACCGTCCGCGGCGCCCACGTCGACCCGCAGGTCGTCCGCTTCGCCGTCGCGCTGGCCGACGCGACCCGGCACCCGGAGCGCTACGGCCTCGGCGAGCTGCGCGGCGCGATCGACGTCGGGGCGAGCCCCCGCGGGCCGATCGGCCTCGTCCAGGCAGCCCAGGCCCTCGCGGTGCTGCGCGGCCGCGACTACGTGACGTCCCGCGACGTGCGCGCCCTGGCGCTCGACGTCCTGCGCCACCGGCTCGTCCTCTCCTACGAGGCGCACGCCGACGGACTGACCCCGGACGACGTCCTCGAGCGCGTGCTGCGCGCCGTGGACCCCAACGGCGGCGAGCCCGCGCCGCTCTTGGCGGAGGCCCAGGTCCCGTCGTCGGGCGACGGTCGCTGGAGCGACGGCCCCGCCGCGCCGGAGCGCCACAACGGTCGCACCGCCGCGACCGACGTCGCCTGAGGCCCGCGTGAGCGACCTGCTCATCGACCCGCCCGGGCGGCAGGGACCGGGCCGGATCGGCGGCCACGCCGTCCGGGCGCTCGAGCTCGCGCTGGCCCGCCGCAGCGACGGCGTCCTGCCGGGCGAGCACCGCTCCGCCGGCCTCGGCAGCGGCACCGAGCTCAGCCAGCTGCGCCCGTACGTCGAGGGCGACGACGTCCGCCACCTCGACCCGGCCGCCAGCGCGCGGACGGGCGAGCCGCACGTGCGCCTGCACGTCCCGGAGCGCACGCTGACCACCTGGATCGCCCTGGACGTGTCCGCGTCGATGGCGTTCGGCACCACCCGCCGGCTGAAGTCCGACGTCGCCGAGGGCGTCGTCCGCGTCGTCTCGCGGCTCGGCGTCCGCCGCGGCGGCCGGGTCGCGCTGCTGCGCTGGGGCGCCGACGCGTCCGCCACGCGCGTCCTGCCGCCCAAGGGCGGGCGGCCGGCGCTCGGCGCGGTCGACCGCGCGCTGGCGGAGGGCGTCGCCGCGGACCGGTCGATCCACACCGAGGACCTCGCCGGCGCGCTGGAGCGGCTGCACCGCGTGGCGCGGCGGCCGGGGCTCGTCGTGATCGCGTCGGACCTGCGCGACGACTCGCGCTGGGAACGCTCGCTGTCGATGCTGGCCCGCCAGCACCGCGTGATCGTCGCGGAGGTCTCCGACCCGCGCGAGCAGGCCCTGCCCGACGCCGGCATCGTCGTGATGGTCGACCCCGAGAACGGCGACCACGTCGAGGTCGACACGTCGTCGCCCCGCGTCCGCGAGGCGTTCGGCCGCGCCGAGGCCGAGCGGCGCGCCGACGTCGCGGAGCGGCTGCGGCGCTGCCGCGTCCAGCACCTCGCCGTCAGCACCGACGGCGACTGGCTGCGCGACCTCGGGCGGGCGCTGCGATGACCGTCGCCACCCCGCTGGCGTTCGCGCTGGACGCGCCGCTCTTCCTGCTGACGCTGCTGGTGATCCCGGCGGGCCTCTACGCCATCCACGCCGCCCGGGCTCGGCGGCTGCGCTCCGCCATCCGGATGCCCGCGACCGCCACGCTGAAGGCCGTCGTGGCCGGCCAGCCGTCGCACCGCCGGTGGCTGCCGATCGCGCTGCTGGCCCTGACCGTCGCGCTCCTGTCGGTCGCGCTGACGCGCCCGGAGGTCACGGTCTCCTCCCCCGTCTCCCGCTCCACGGTGACGCTCGTCATCGACTCCTCGGGCTCGATGGCCGCCGACGACGTCCAGCCGTCCCGCATGGACGCCGTGAAGAGCGCCGCGAAGCAGTTCGTGAAGGGGATCCCGAAGCAGACGCGCATCGGCCTCGTCGGCTTCTCCGACACCCCGAACGTCGTGCAGGAGCCGACGACCGACCGCGGCGTCGTGCAGCGGGGCCTCGACGCCCTGCAGGCCAGCGGCGGCACGTTCACCCAGGACGCCCTCGACGTCGCCCTCGACGCGATCCGGGCGGAGGGCGACCCGAGCAAGAACGACGGCACCCGGCCGCCCGGCGCGATCGTCCTGCTCTCCGACGGGACCCCGCAGCGCGGCCAGGACCCCCTGATCCCCGCGCAGCGCGCCAAGCAGGACCACATCCCGATCTACACCGTGTCCCTGGGCACGCCGCAGGGCACGGTCACCTACTCCGACGGCAGCGTCGTCGAGGTGCCTCCCAACCCCGAGCTGATGCGCCAGATCGCGCAGATCTCCGACGGCGAGTCGTACTCCGTCGCCGACGCGGGCGAGCTGAAGAAGATCTACGAGTCGCTCGGCACGCGCGTGGCGTCCGAGGCCGAGCAGCGCGAGATCACGGCCGGCTTCGCGGGCGGCGGGCTCCTGACCCTGGCGCTGGCGCTCGGGCTGGGCCTGCGCTGGCGCAGCCGGGTGGCGTAGAGCCACTACCGTCCCTGAGGTGCCCGAGCCCGCCGACGCCCCACCCGCCGCAGACGCGGGCCTCGAGGCGGACCTCGTCGCCCGGCCGCTCGACGCGCGGGACTACAGCCGCCGGACGCTGCTGGCCAACGAGCGGACCTACCTCGCCTGGTGGCGGACCGGCCTGACGTCGCTGGCCGCGTCGCTCGCCGCCGCCCGGGTCGTCCCGGAGCTCGCGGACGCGAAGCACCGCTGGCCCTACACGCTGCTGGGCGTGCTCTTCGCGCTGGCCGGCGTCCTGGCGATCGCCTACGGCCACCGGCGCCGGATCGCCGTCGAGGACGCCCTCCGCCGCGGCGCGTTCCCGCTGCTGGACCGCACGGTCACCCTCGTGCTCTCGGCGCTCGGCGTCGCGATCGGCCTCGGGATGCTGGTCCTGATCGTGCTCGAGACGTAGGGCGCGCCCTCAGCCGTCCGCGCGGCCGGTCTCCCGCGCCACGCGGGCGTCCTTCTCGTGCGACGACGCCAGGAGGGCCTCCTGGGCGCGGAGGATCGCCGCCGTGCGGTCCGGGTCGCCGGTGGCGAGGATGCGGGCGGCGAGCAGGCCCGCGTTGCGCGCGTTGCCGATGCCCACGGTCGCGACGGGGACGCCCGCGGGCATCTGGACGATCGAGAGCAGGGAGTCCATCCCGTCGAGGTGCTTGAGCGGGACCGGGACGCCGATGACGGGCAGCGGGGTGGTCGACGCGAGCATGCCGGGCAGGTGGGCGGCCCCGCCGGCGCCGGCGATGATCACCTGGATCCCGCGCTCGTGGGCCTCGGTGCCGTAGGCGATCATGTCGCGCGGCGCGCGGTGCGCCGAGACGACGCGGACCTCGTGGGCGATGCCGAACTCGTCGAGCGCCTCGGCGGCGGCGAGCATGGTCGGCAGGTCCGAGTCGCTGCCCATGACGATGCCGACGACGGGGGTGCTCATGCGGTGCTCCGGGTGGTGGTGCGGCGGGCGGTGACGGGGATCACGACGCCGTCCCCTCGAGGATCTCGACGGCGCGCCACGCGGTCGCGCGGGCGGTCGCCGCGTCGGGGCCCAGGGCCGTGACGTGGCCGAGCTTGCGGCCGGCGCGCGCGCCCTTGCCGTACAGGTGGACGTGCGCGCCCGCGACCGCGAGCGCGGCCGGCAGGCGTTCGCGCGGGTCGCTCCCGTCGGCCGGGCCGACGACGTTGACCGTCACCGCGGCCGGGGCGGTCAGCGCGGTCGAGCCCAGCGGCCAGTCCAGCGCGGCGCGGACGTGCTGCTCGAACTGCGACGTCACGGCGCCCTCGATCGAGTAGTGCCCCGAGTTGTGGGGCCGCATCGCCAGCTCGTTGACCTGCAGCCCGTCGGGGGTGAGGAAGAGCTCGACGGCGACGAGGCCCGTCGCGCCGATGTGCTCGACGATCCGCAGCGCCAGGTCCGACGCCTCGGCGGCCAGGGCCGGGTCGACCCCGGCGGGCGCGACGAGCTCGCGGAGCATCGCGTCGACCTGGACGGTCTCGACCACCGGGTACGCCACGGCGGTGCCGTCGGAGGTGCGGGCGACCTGGACCGCGAGCTCGCGGACGATCGTCAGCGCCGGCTCGACGAGCGCGCCGTCGGGGAGGGGCGCGAGGAACTCGTCGGCCTCCGCGACGTCCGCGATCACGCCGACGCCGCGGCCGTCGTAGCCGCCGCGCGGGGCCTTCAGGACGACCGGCCAGCCGTGCGTCGCGGCGAACGCGGCGACCTCGTCGGCGGTCCGTGCCTGCTCGAACGGCGGGACCGGGAAGCCCGCGGCGCCCAGGCCACGGCGCTGGTGGAGCTTGTCCTGCGCGTAGAGCTTCGCCGTGGGCGTGGGGACGAGCCGGTGGCCCTCGTCGACGAGCGTCTGCAGCAGCGCGTTGTCGACGCCCTCGAACTCGAACGTCACGACGTCCACGCCGGCCGCGAAGGCGCGCAGGACGTCGAGGTCGCCGTGGTCGCCGACGAGCGCCTCGGCCCCCGCCAGCACCGCGGCGTCGCCGGGACCGTCGGCCAGCAGCCGCAGGTCGACGTCGAGCGCGATCGCGGCCTGCTGGTCCATCCGCGCGAGCTGGCCCGCGCCGAGGATCCCCAGTCGCGGGCGACGCGGTGCGCCCTCCGGGGCGGGCGGACGCGGGTTCAGGAGGTCGGCCATGCGGGACGTAGGGTAGTTCGCGGGCGGTGGCCGGCGGCGCGAGGGCCGCGTCGTCGCCTCAGCCTGGAGCCACCGGCCTCAGTCCGCCGCGCCCGCCGCCGGCGCCTCGACGTGCTCCGCCGCCCAAGACGCGAGGAACCGCAGCGCCTGGTGCGCGGGAGTCCCGGGCTCCGCGGAGTAGATCGTCAGGTGCTGCTCGGGGTCCGCCGGGCAGGCGAGGGTCTGCCAGTCCAGCGCCATGTCGCCGGCGACGGGATGGCGGAAGGTCTTCGTCCCGGTGGCGGCGCTCTGCACGTGGCGGGCCGCCCACCACTCGCGGAAGTCGGCGTTCTTCATCGAGAGCTCGCCGACGAGGCTTGCCAGGCGCGGGTCGTCGGGGAACTGCGCGGCCTCGAGCCGCAGCGACGCGACGCACATCCGGCCGACGCTCTGCCAGTCGGGGAAGAGCCCCTGGACGTCGGGGTCGGTGAACATCATCCGCATGTAGTTGCGGCGCTGCTCCGGGATCGCGCCGAAGTCCGCGATCAGCGCCGCGGCGAGGGGGTTCCAGCCCAGGATGTCGTGGTGGCGGCCGACCACCAGCGCGGGGCTCTCGGTCAGCTGGTCCAGCAGCCGGCGCATCTGGGGGTGCAGGCGCTGCGGGGCGCGGCGCCGGGGCCGGTCGCTCGTCCGGCCGGCGAGCCCGAGCAGGTACGCCGTCTGGGTCTCGTCGAGCGAGAGGACCCGGCCGATCGCGTCGAGCACCGGGCCCGACGCGCGGATGCGGCCCTGCTCGATGCGCGTGTAGTAGTCGGTGCTGATCGCGACCAGCTGCGCGACCTCCTCGCGCCGCAGGCCGGGGACCCGCCGCGGCGTGCCGGTGTCGGGCAGCCCGACCGCGTCCGGCGAGAGCTCCGCGCGGCGGGCCTTCAGGAACGCGCCGAGCTCGTTCCGGTTGGCGGTGCCGTCGCTCATCCGCGCATTGTCCCACCGGGCGCGCGTCCTCCGAGGGGGACAGTTCGCTCCCCGGGAGCGATCCCTCCCGGGACGGAACCCGCCGCTTCACGCCCGCCCCGGTCGGTGGCATCGTGCAGACCGTGAACATCACGCGCAACACGCTCCCGACCGCGGCGGGGCCGGCCGACTGGTTCACCGGATCGGTCTTCATCGACACGATCGCGGCGCCCGAGGCGTCGTCCCGCCTGTCGGCGGCCAACGTCCACTTCACCCCGGGTGCCCGCACGGCGTGGCACACGCACCCCCACGGCCAGACCGTCTGGGTGACCGAGGGCGTCGGCCTCTGCCAGCGCGAGGGCGGCCCGATCGAGGTCATCCGTCCCGGGGACCGCGTCTTCTTCGCCCCCGGCGAGAACCACTGGCACGGCGCGTCCGCGACCCGCTTCATGGTCCACGTCGCGATGCAGCAGGCCGACGACCACGGCGTCCCCGTCGTCTGGGGCGCACACGTGACCGACGAGCAGTACGCCGCGCAGCCGTCGATCGACGGCTGAGCCACCCGGCACTCCCTCCCTCCCACCCAAGGACCTCCCTATGTCGAACGCCTCCGCCTACGGCGGTACCTCCGCCACCGATCCCCTCTCGGCGCTCACGATCGAGCGCCGCGACGTCGGCCCGCACGACGTCCACATCGACATCAAGTTCTGCGGCATCTGCCACTCCGACATCCACACCGTCCGCGGCGAGTGGGGCGAGATCCAGTACCCGCTCGTCCCCGGCCACGAGATCGCGGGCATCGTCGCCGCGGTCGGGTCCGACGTCACCAAGCACGCGGTCGGCGACCGCGTCGGCGTCGGCTGCATGGTCGGCTCCTGCGGCGAGTGCGTGAACTGCGAGAAGGGCGACGAGCAGTACTGCCTCCGCGGCAACACGGGGACCTACGGGTCCACGGACGTCGACGGCACGATGACGCAGGGCGGGTACTCGTCCGACGTCGTCGTCAACGAGGACTTCGTCGTCCGCATCCCCGACGGCCTCGAGCTCGACGCCGCCGCCCCGCTGCTCTGCGCCGGCATCACGACGTACTCGCCGCTGCAGCACTGGAACGCCGGCCCGGGCAAGCAGGTCGCGGTCGTCGGCTTCGGCGGCCTCGGTCACATGGCCGTGAAGATCGCCCACGCGATGGGCGCCGAAGTCACCGTCCTCTCGCAGACCCTCAGCAAGGAGGCGGACGGCAAGCGCCTGGGCGCCGACCACTACTACGCGACGAGCGACGAGTCGACGTTCGAGACGCTCGCGGGCCGCTTCGACCTGATCATCAACACGGTCAGCGCCCAGATGGACATCAACAAGTTCATCCGCATCCTCGCGACCGACGGCGCGCTGGTGAACGTCGGCGCGCCGCCGGAGCCCATGGACGTGGCGGTCTTCGGCCTGCTCCTGCAGCGCCGGACCTTCGCCGGGTCCGCCATCGGCGGCATCCGCGAGACGCAGGAGATGCTCGACTTCTGCGCCGAGCACGGCATCGCGCCGGAGATCGAGGTCATCGACGCCGAATCGATCAACAAGGCCTGGGAGCGCGTCATGAAGTCCGACGTCCGCTACCGCTTCGTGATCGACTCCTCGACGCTGGCGACGGCCTGACCGGGTAAACGGTCCGCGCGCCGCCGCGGACCCTCGCGAGCGCGCCGCCGGTGGCGCGCCGCCCGGCCGCTCACGCGCCCCGCAGTCGCTGGACCGTCGCGACCCCGGCGACGCCGCTCGGCTCGAGGCCGTGACCGGCCTGGAAGCGCCGGACCGCGTCGACGGTCGCGACGTTCCAGGCGCCGGTCACGGCGGCCGGCGGCAACAGGCCGAGGTCGACGAGGCGCTCCTGGGCCTCGCCGGCGTGGATGGCCGGGACGACGTCGGCGGCCGACGCCGCGCCGGGCATCAGCGCGACGGCGAGCAGGCGCGGCGTCGGGCGGCGGCGCGGGCGGAGGGCGGGAAGGGGCTGGGCGATGGTGCTCATGGCCCGACCGATCCTCTGGAACGCCTCGGACGGCGTGCAAGCGAACGTGCGTTCGTGCCGATCCGGGGCCCGTTCGCCCGTGTTCGGACAGCGTTCGGGGTGGCCGGAACGCGTCCACGCCGGCCCGGCCTCGATCCCCCGGGCGCCACCGCCCTCGCGGGGACTGGTCGTCATTCCCTCGCCCAGGGCGACCCCACGACGACCACCCCCCGGCGCCGGGCCGTCGTCACGGGACTGGTCGTCATTCCCTCGCCCGGCGCGAACCCACGACGACCACCCCCACCCCGGGTGCCCTACAGAGGGCGCTCTGCGTGCGATCGCAGCCTGCGGCCCGCCCACCATCGGCCACCGATACTGGCCGTCCCATCAACGCATCGTCCACCCGTTGACGTTCGCCCCGCACAACTGATCCGTCGATTACAACGGAGACCGTGCCGTTTCGCACCGTCTCCGCAGCGCCGACCCGCGTCGCCCACCAGGCCCGACTACCGCCCCGGCAGGCGGCGCCCCTCCGTGCCCGGAACCGCACGGTCTCCGACGACATCGTCGACGAGCTGACCCGCCTCAGCACCGAGATGACCGCCCGTCACCCGGTCACGAGCGCCGAGATCCTGGCAGTCGCGGACCAGATCGCCGAGCTCCGCACGCGGCTGGAGTTCTCGGCGATCGTGCTCGGGGGCTGAGGCACCGCGACGACGGCGCTCGCCCGTCGGAGCAGGCATCGACGGCGTCGGAACGCCCACCGTCCTCAGGCGCCGCGGGCCGCCCCGGTCAGCGCTCGCAGCCGACGCCGTCGTGGTCGGCGTCGAGGCGGTAGTGGTCCTGGCCGACGACCCGGACCGGGCCGCGCACGTAGTACGGCCCGTTGCCGCTCCCACCCGCGCAGTCGTAGTCGGAGACGTTGGGCTTCAGGCAGCGCCCTCGATAGTTCGGGTCGCACCGCTGCTTCTTCTTGCTCGCCTTGGCGACGACGGCTGGGTGGGCGCTGCCGGTGGCGGCCGCCGGGACGGCGATGCCGACCGACGCGGACAGGGCCAGGACGATCAGGACGGAACGACGCATGGTGGTGCTGCTCCTCGTGAGGTGGGCACCGGTGTCGTCGGCCCGGGCGGCAGCGTCCTTGCGCAGAAGCCGGAACCCTCGACGAATGGGGCGGGTAGCGCACCGAGCGGCTCGCGCAGGGATGTGGAGTTGATCGCTACATGGCACGGCTCTGTGATCGCTACTTGGCGCCGCTTGCCGGCCGCACGGGTGACCTCGAGCCCTTCGCGGGTGCGCATGCGGATCAGGTCGGACTCGAACTCGGCGACCATCGCCAGACGTTGAAGAGCAGCCGCCCGACGGGGTCGGTCGGGGAATCGTCCTGCCCTCCAGCGCGGAAGCCGTCGCGGGATCGGCGCCGGCCTCCAGCGCGCCGCGCTCACGCCCGGCGGCGTCTTCCCAGCGTGCCGTCCACTCCCGCTGCCACCGGTCGTCGTCCACGACCTCGAGCACGCCACCGAGGTCGAAGACCGCCGCCCGGACCGTCATCGACGCACCGTACCCGGCCGCTCCGGCCTGGCCCGCGCCTCGATCGTGCATCGTCCCTCGGGTTCACCGCGCGTCCTCGGCGGGACGGTGCCCGTCCTGCATGCCGGCGGGTTCAGAAGGCGATTCCGACAAGAACTGACGGATGGCGGTGCCGACGGCATCGGGTTGTTCGAGCCACGGCGAGTGTCCGGCGCGCTCTATCTCGCAGAACCGGCCGGCGGGGGCAAGGTCAGCGACCCGGCGGGTTCGGCTGGGGTCGGCGTCGTGGTCTCCGTGCAACACCAAGACCGGCGCCGCCAGGTGCCGCAAGGACGTTTCCACCGGTCCCTCCAGCTCATGCTTCAGGCTCGCGGACACCTCGCGAAACACGCGCGGGTCGCGCGGAAACGCGTAGAGCGGCTCACGGGCGAGCACTTCCGCTGCGCGGGCGGGATCAGCGAAGTCCGTCTGCCACATCAGTCGAAGAACGCGCCGCTGCGCATCGGGCGAGAGCGGATGGTCCTGCGACTCGAGAAGGGCGAGTTCCGCGCGCTCGGCGTCGGTCAACCGAGCGAGGCGGTGTCGCCGGGTCTCCTCTTGCCAGCCCCACCTGATTCCGGTGCCAGCGACATAGAGCACTGCGTCGACGCGGTCAGGGTGGGCCAGCGCGTAGAGCACGGCAAGCGTCGCGCCCCACGAGTGCCCACCAACGACCCACCGGTCGTGGCCCCAGTGCCGCCGCAGCACCTCAAGGTCCGCAACGAACGTCGGCACGTCAAACGGTCCGCTGGTGGAGGACCGTCCAGCTCCTCGCTGATCGAAGCGATGGACCCGGAACTCGTCGTCGATCAGCGACGCCAACGGACCGAGGTTGTCCGAGAGGCCTGGGCCTCCATGGCACAGGACTAGGGGCGGACCAAGGCCGTGGGTGACGGTCCACAGAGACCCACCCGGAACCTCCACCTGCTCCTCACGCACCGGTCGACCGTAACGCTCAGAGCGGCTAACGCGTCACGCGTCCCAGCAACCCATCCCTTCCGGACGGCGGGCCAGCGCCAACGAGCGCTGCGACGTTCGCGCCACATAGCGATCAACTTCACAGCCAGGGCGTCCGCGTTTCGACGCCGGAGAGGCCAGAACCCCTGTTGCAGACAGCGTCCTGTGAGGTGGAGCCTGGGGGATTCGAACCCCCGACCCTCTGCTTGCAATCAGGTGGTTTGGCGGTTTCCGGCGAGTTGAGCCCGCTATTTCTAGCGCTCGAGCGCGGCGAGGACGTCGTCCGCGAGGAGCGCGACCGCCGCGGCCACGACCGCCGGATCGCCGACGAGCTCTTCCGCCCGGCCCGCCATCGTCGCCCCGAGCGCGTCGGGCCGACCGAAGAGCTCGGCGAGGTGCACGACGGCGGCGGTCGTGATAGGCCCGGCCAGCTCGTCGGCGGTCAGGGTCGTCAGCGTGTCGGCGAGCTTTGCGGTGTCCGTCGCGACGAGCAGGCGATAGACGTCGTGCGCGTCCTTGTCCACGAGCCGACCTGGGTCGTCGACGCGCTCGGCGAGCTTGTGCAGCTTGGAGACCAGGAGCGCCGAGGGGCCGGCGACCGCGATCTCGATCGATCGGGCGTCGGACCGGTCGAGCGCCGTCACGGTCATGGGTGCGTGATCGACGACTGCTGCCTCGAGTCCCGGCGTACGGCGCGTCGAAGCGTTGTCGTGCGGCGGGATCCGCGCGCCACGCCGACCGCGCTTCCCGGGGCCGGCGAGGGCCTCCGGCACCATCAGATCCACCGGGATCCCGGTGCGCGAGAGCCAGCTGCCCGGCTGCGGGCGGGTGACGTCGAGATGGAACCCGGCGCTGCGCATGACCCGGTCGAGCAGCGGCTCGTCGTCCAGGATGCGGGGGTCGATCGCGAGGTCGCTGTCCTTCGTCGCCTCGGCGAGCGCAACCGGTGCGTTGCCGGTGTGGAGGTAGACCGCCTGGGCGCCGACGAGGACGAGCGCTTCCCGGTGGTCCGCCAGCGCCTCCAGTGCGTCGAGGAGCGCCGTCCGTGCGGCGACGAGCAGGTCAGCGCCGCCAGGCATCTTCGTTGCCCTCCATCCAGTCGAGCAGCGCGACCGCCTCGCCCGGGTTCCGGCCCGGACCGGTGAGCAGGTCTACCGCGACCTGACTCGCAGCCGCCATCCGGAGCCCGTCGACGGTCTCCCCGCGGTCGAACACGACGTCGAAGGCGGCGGACGCCAGCGCGACGTTCGCACCTCGCTCGACCTCGCGCAGCCCGAGCGCGTCGGCGACCTCCGCGGTGTCGCGGACGTAGAGCGTGGCGAGTCGCGCCGGCGCGTAGGACGCCAGGCGCTCCGCGGCGACCGTGCCGGTCAGGACGTAGCCGAGCGCGGGGTTCGCCCTCAGCTTCTCGGTGAGAGCCGACAGACCGCGGGGCTCGAGGAACGTCCGGACCGCGTTGGTGGACGCGACACCGTAGTCCTGACTCCAGCGCTCCAGCACCGCCCGCCAGCGGACCGCGGTGATCGGCCCGTACCGCTCACGGTCGAGGAGCGCTTCGCTCTCCAGGAACTCGACCACGCGATACGTCGCCCCTCGCGAGGCACCGGCACGATCCGCCAGGTCCGGCACCGCGTACGGGGGAGCGAAGTCCGCCAGCGCGCGCACCACCCGCGCCGCCGGCTGCCCCTTGAGCGTCCCCCGCGGCCGCCCCGGACCACGCCACGGATCCGCATCGGCACCGCGATCCCGCATGAAGATCGCCGGCCGCTCGAGGGCCAGATAGACGTTCCCCGTCGCGTCCGCGTATCCGGCTCCTTCGGCGATGATGCGCTCGCGCGTCTCCGGCGCGAGGTAGCGCGCGATGACGAAGGGCAAGAGTGACTTCTTCGCCAAGTCACCAGCCTGTATCGATCGCTGCAGCTGATCGAGCACGCCGAGGACGTCTCGCGTGGTCACGAGGCCCTTCACCTGGACCGCGAACGACGCGCGCGCACCACCGGGACCGTCGAGATCGAGCACGTCGTCGAAGCCGTCATCGCCACGCCACGGACGCTGTTGGCGAGCCGAGAGCGCCCAGCCCGGAGGGAGCCGCTCCTGCAGGGCTTCGATCCCCAGGCGAAGAATCTCGGCCGGGTCGGTCGGCTTCGTTGTTTCGCGAAAAGAGCTTGTTCTGCCTGAAGCGGAAGACGGCATTTACACGAAACTACCAGCGGTCCGGCGTTTTGCCTACTTCGAGTCTCGACGACACGCTCTCCAGCGCCGAGCGCCGCTCGTGCCAGCACGGATGCGAGGGCGCTGCCGGGCAGGAGGCGCAACTCAACAGCGCTGGATCCCACCTGCGTGAGACCGCTCTGGGTGCGGCGGCGCCCAGAGCGACGTCTGCTCCCAGCCTTCCGACGCGATGCCCTGACGACCCGGCTTGCCACCTGCTTCGCCCCGTGCCCGACCCGCTCGCCCCCAGCGGTGCCTGATCAGCCTGCTGCACCGAGTCCTGGCGCTCAGGGCGCTCCACGGCTCGGGTCGGCGAGATCGCGTCGCTCACTGCGATTCCGCGTCCCCACTGATCAGGCGGGTTTGCTACCCGCTCGCCTTCGCGGATCGGTTCTTCCGATGGAGCCTGGGGGATTCGAACCCCCGACCCTCTGCTTGCAAAGCAGATGCTCTACCAACTGAGCTAAGGCCCCGCGAACGGCAAGGGTAGCGAGGTGACGGCCGCGCGGCGGTGGTCGGTACCGTGGCCGCCGTGATGTCCGCCCCCGAGGGCCTCTCGCCCGCGTCCGACGGGCGCGCAGGCCGATGAGTGCCCGGTCCGACGAGCGGCGTCGACTGCCCGTGGTGATCGGGGCACTCGTCCTGGTGCTCGTCGCGCTCGCCGCGGTGATCCTCACGCGGGGTGGCGACGGCGACGGGGTCGCGCGGCAGGCGGCGACGTGTGACCGGCTCGGCGGGAAGATCACCGGGTCATCAGACGCTCGCGGGTACTGCGACGTGCCCCGTGCGCCCGGGACCGTCGAGACGGTGGTGCTGCGCGGCGACGGCGGGCTCGACGTCGGGGATCTGCGGCGTCGGCGCGCGGCCTGTGCGGCGGACCCGGACCGGGTGCGGCGGACGGCGCTCGTGCGGGCGCGCACGCGGACGGTCGACTCGTACGTCGCCTTGTCGTGGCGGGCGCCGGGCGTGTGCCGGGGGCGCGAGACGCGCGTGACCGGAGCCGAGCGCGTGCGGTTCCGACAGGCGCGGCTGCTCGACCGGGCGCGGGTCGCGCTGACGGCCGGCCGAGCGGACGACGCACTGGCCGACGCCCGGGCCGCCGACGACCTCGCGAGCACCACGGCGACGCGCGCTTCCGTCTCCCGCGCCCGCCGCGCGGTCCGCCGCACCTCGGGTCCCGGGTCCGGCAGCAGCGGCACCCAGCTCGTCTCCCCCGCCGAGTACCTCGGGCTCTCGTGCGCCGAGATCGGGCACGCGTTCCGGGTCGCCCCGGGGGCGGATCCGCCGCACGACCCGGACGGCGACGGGCAGGCCTGCGTCGGGCAGTAGTCCCGTCGCCCGCCCGCGATCGTCGACCCCCAACCCGGGTGTCGGTCGTCGCCGAGAACGTCGGTGCCGGGGCTCGCGCGCCGCCTCGGGGACCGCCCGTCCACCCCACCCATCACGCGCGGCGCCGGCCCGGCAAGATGCTCGTCGTGACGAACCGACCGGGACGGGAGAACGCGCGCGAGGAGCGACTTCGCCACCACGGGGAGGCCGTCGCCGTCGCCCTCGTCACGGGCGACGCCGGGGACGCCGAGGGCGGCACCGGCTGGCAGGGCGGGCTGCAGGCCGCCGCCGACGCCGCGCGGAACGAGTCCGCGCTGCTGCGGATCGCCGACGAGGTCTACGCCGCCGCGTCAGGGCTGCACGACCCCGACCGCGTGACCGCCTTCGCGACCGCCGCGCTCGAGGGCTCCGACGGCCCCCTGGCCGTCGCGTTCCTCACCGGGATGCTCGAGGGCACGAGCGAGGACCCGGAGCTCGACGGGGTGCACTGACCCCACCGCTCGCCGACGCAGCTACATCCAGCCCGCGACCCGCTTCCCCACCACCGTCGCCGTCGCGTTGGTCGGCGCCGACGGGACGCGCGGGACGACCGAGAGGTCGGCGATCCGCAGGCCCTCGACACCCCGGACCCGGCAGTGCTCGTCGACGACGGCGCCGGAGTCGTCGTCCGAGCCCATCCGGCAGGTGCCGCAGCCGTGCAGGGTGCTCTGGAGGTTCGCGCGCAGCCAGGCGTCCAGGGCGTCGTCGTCCGCGCGCGTGGCCTCCCCGGGGGCACCCGCGTCGTCGGCGATCAGGTCGCGAAACTCCGGCGCGGCGAGCACGTCGGCGGTCAGGCGGACGGCCTCGCGGAGCCGCTCGCGGTCGCCGGCGGACGCGAGGTAGCCGTAGTGGATGCGCGGCCGGACGGCCGGGTCGGCGCCGAGAACCTCGACGCGGCCGGTGCTCTCGGGCGCGTAGAGGATCGGGTTCAGGACGACGTCGACCGTGGCCGGCGACGGCGCGTCCGGGAGCGCCCCGCCGTTGTTGCCGACGTAGGGGCCCGACATCACGAGGGTCTGCAGGTCGCTGCGCCGGCCGGCCGCCGCGGCGCGGGACGAGGTGGCGACGAGCCCCACCAGGCAGCCGAAGAACGACATCGTGTGGGGCGGCTTCTCCACCGAGGTCCAGAAGTTCCGCGCGTCCCTCTTCGCCGCGCCCGCCGACGAGCCGACGATGCAGGTCCAGCGCCGCTGCGTGGTCGCGTTCAACGACTACGGCGCGGACGGCGTGCCGGGGCCGGTCCGGCCGGCGTCCCGGCACGTCCACCCCGAATCCGGCCCCGGTGCCGTCCGCTGATCGGCGGCCGGCACCCCCGCCCCGGCGTCAGTGCTCGGCGGCCCGCTCCCCGACGACCCGCCGGGGCGTCGTGACCGCCAGCGTCAGCGCCGCGTGCAGCGCGGCGCGGCCCGGGGCGACCGGCACGCCGAGTTCGCGCTCCGCGCGGCGCACCCGGGTGTAGACCGTGTTCTTGTGCACGTGCAGCTGCTGGGCCGCGGCCTGGTGGCTGCCGCCGTGGTCGAGGAAGGCGAGGGCGGTCTCGCGCAGGCTCGCGCTCGCGGCGTCGTCCCCGGCGAGCGGGCCGAGCTCGTGCTGGACGAACCGGCGCGCCCGCTCGGGATCGGCCGACAGCAGCGAGACGAGCTCGAGCGCGCGGTAGGACGCGACGCCGGTGCCGTGGCCCTCGAGATCGCCGTGGAGCTCGGCGGCGTGACGAGCCTCCTCGTGCGTGATCCGGAACCCGTCGGGACCGCTCGCCGGCCGGCCCGCCGCGAGCTGCAGCCCCGGCTCGAGGACGCGGGCCTCCAGCCTCGCGGCGAGGTCGGCGTCCTCCTCGGCGGGGGCCGGGACCCAGGCCCAGAGCACCGACCGTCCCACGGGGACGACGAGCGGATCCCGAGCGCCGAGCGCCACGGCGGCGCGGGATGCGGCGCGCTCGAGGCCACCGGGCTCGGGATGCCGACCCGCCGTCGGATCGGCCGAGAGCACGAGGCCGACGTGCCGACCCCGCAGCTCGTAGCCGAGCCGCCGCGACGCGACGTCGACGTCCACCGGCGAGCCGTCGAGCAGCTCCCGCACGGTGTCGGCCCGCACGGCGGAGGCGCTGCGGACCCACTGGTCGCGCTCCTCCTGGTAGACGTCGGAGACCTCGCGGGCGACGCGGTCGACGTACTCGAAGAGCAACGCGGCGACGGCCTCCAGCGCCTGAACGGACTCGGCCTCGTTCGCGGCCACCGGCCGCAGGCGCTCGGCGAAGGTCGTCCACAGGTGGTTCTGCCCGACGCGGTAGGCCCGCATCAGCACCGCGAGCGGGATCCGGCGGTGCACGAGGCTGACCGCGTACTCGCGACCGGCGTCCGGGACGGTGACGCCGTCGAGCGGGTCCCCGGTCTCCAGCAGCTGCAGGATCGCGGACACGTGGGCCGCGCAGCAGGCCTGGGTCTCGGCGTACAGGGTGGCGTGGCCCGAGGCGTCACCGAGCTCGGGGATCCGGCCGTGCAGCGACGTCGCCATCAGCCGCCCGCGGGAGAGCTCGCCCGTCGTCAGGGCGGACAGGAGCTCGCTCCGTAGCGGCGCGGGCGGGGCTTCGGGGGTGCGCCGGGCTGGCGCGGAGGACTCGTGCATCAGCATCGCGAACGACGCTCCTCGGGTCGGGGCGGAACCGGGCGATCGCCAGCCTACGCCGTGCGCACGGCCGGTTGGGATCAATGCGGGGCGGACGCGCCCGGGGCGCCCCGGGCCGCCCTCCCGGCGACACCGGCGCGGGGGACGCCGGACACCCCCGCGGGCCTCGTCGTGTGCGACCCGCGGTCAGCCCGCCACCGGCCGCGCCGTGCCCACCGCCACGACCCCGCGGCGCGCGTCCCGGGCCTCCAGCCGGGACGCCAGGATCGCGACGCCGAGGCCCGCGGCGACCATGCCGGCCGCGACCCAGTTCGGGGCCGTGTAGCCGAGGCCCGCGCCGATCGCGAGGCCCGCCAGCCACGCACCGATCGCGTTGCCGAGGTTGAACGCCGCGATGTTGCCCGCCGACGCCAGGGTCGGCGACTCCGGCGCGTGGTGCATCACGAGCGACTGCAGCGGCGGGACGGTCGCGAAGCCCGCGAAGCCGAACGCGAAGAGCGTGATCACGGCGCCCACCTGCGAGTGGATCGTGAACGCGAAGACGATCGAGACCACCAGCAGCCCGGTGAGGATCCTGTGGATCGCCGGCATCAGGCCGCGGTCCGCGAGCCGCCCGCCGTAGAGGTTGCCGAGCACCAGCCCGACGCCGAAGACGATCAGGAGCGCGGTGATCGCCCCGTCGGAGAAGCCCGCGACCTCGGTCATCATCGGCGCGACGAAGGTGAAGGACGCGAAGACGCCGCCGTAGCCGAGCGCGGTGATGGCGAACGCGAGCCAGACGCCACGGCGGCGGAACGCCACGAGCTCGCCGCGCAGTCCGACGGTCGATCCGGGCTGCCGGGGGACGAGCGCCAGCAGGCCGATCATCGCGATCACGCCGAGCCCGGTGACCGCCCAGAACGTCGAGCGCCAGCCGAGCTGCTGCCCGAGCAGGGTGCCGAACGGGACGCCGAGGACGTTGGCGAGCGTCAGGCCGGTGAACATCAATGCGATCGCCTGGGCGCGGCGCTCGGGGGCGACGACGCTCGCGGCGACGACGGCGCCGATGCCGAAGAACGCGCCGTGGCAGAGCGCGGCGAGGACCCGGCCGACCATCAGGACGGCGTAGGTCGGGGCGATCGCCGACACGAGGTTGCCGGCGATGAAGAGCCCCATGAGGCTCATCAGCACGGTCTTGCGCGGCAGCCGCGTCGTCGCCGCCGTGATGATCGGCGCGCCGATCGCGACCCCCAGCGCGTAGATCGAGATCAGCAGGCCCGCGGTCGGGACGGAGGTGTCGAAGGTGGCGGCGACCTCGGGCAGCAGCCCGGCGATCACGAACTCGGTGGTGCCGATGCCGAACGCGCTGACGGCCAGCGCGACGAGGGCGAGGGGCATGCGCTTCATCGGGCGCTCCTCGGGGAGTAGAGTTGCGGGTGCAGACAACCCGCGACCACAGTAGTTGCAGACGCGGGTCATTGCTTACGCGGGCTATCTTTGCACGCATCGTTCTGCTCTGCAACGCGACGACCCCGGAGACCCCGCCGTGACCATGCCCGCCGACGCGATCGAGGCCCGAGCCCAGGGCTGGAGGACGCTCGCCGCCCTGCACGCACGCATCGAGGACGGCCTCGCGAGGGCGCTGTCGGCCGAGCACGGCGTCAGCGTCAGCGAGTACACGGTGCTCGACGTCCTGGACCGCCAGGACGAGCACCACATGCGGATGCAGCAGCTGTCGAACGCCGCCGTCCTCAGCCAGAGCGCGACGACGCGCCTCGTGACGCGCCTTGAGGACCGCGGGCTGCTCGCGCGGTTCCTCTGCCCGACGGACCGCCGGGGGATCTACACGGAGCTCACGCCCGAGGGCCGCGAGCTCCTGGAGGCCGCCCGACCGACCCACGACCGGGTCCTGACCGCTGCACTGGACGACGCGCGCGAGCTGCCCGAGCTCGCGCCGCTGGTCGACGCCCTGCAGGCGCTGCACGCCTGACACAGAGGGCGGCGGGCGCGCGCCGCGCCCACGAGCGCGCGGCGACCCGGCGGCGCCGACGAGGTGCTCAGGCGGTCGCCTGGACCCCCGGGTCCCCCGCCACGGTCGCGTGGCGCCCGCCGGTCTCGCGCCAGATCCGGATCATGTCGGTCAGCTGGCTCGGGTACGAGCCGTGCAGGACGAGGTGGTCGAGGCCGGCGTCGAGGTACTCCCGCAGGCGGTCGACGACCTCGGCGGAGGTGCCGACGGCGCAGCCGTCCTTGACCCAGTGGCTCGGCAGCGTCGCGCCGAGGTCGGCGAGCTCCTGCCGCGTGAACGCCTGGTCCGCGATCTCGCCGCCCTGCATCTGCGGGTGCGCGAGGACGCGGTCCAGCGGCTCCTGGTCCCAGCCGTTCTCCTCCATGATCAGCTGCCCGATCGAGGGGAACGACAGGTGCGTGACCATGCGCGCCTCCATCTGCAGGTTCATCTCCTCGTCCGTCAGGTCGGGCGCGCAGAGCATCGTGTTGCAGATCCACAGCGACGCAGGATCGCGGCCGATGCGCTCGCACTCCGCGCGCAGGCGGTCGCAGATGTTCTTCGTCGCCTCGACGGTGAGTTCGCAGCCGATGAAGACGCCGTCGTAGTGGCGGGCGGCGATCGCCGTGGCCTTCGCCTTCGGCGCCCAGCTCGAGAGGATGATCGGCGGCCGCTTGGCGCCCGGCGGGTCGGGCATCCTGAGCGACGGGTACGACCCGGCCGGCCCGTCGTAGGAGACCTCCTCGCCCTGCCAGAGCTTCAGCAGGATCTCCGTGTAGTCCTCGAAGCCCTGCATGTTCTGCGACGGCATGCCGTGCTTGTCGTTGATGCCCTTCAGCCCGCGGGCGAGGCCCAGCAGCAGGCGGTCGGGGAAGGCCGACACGAACGTCGCGCCCATCGCCGCGGCGACGATCGGGTTGCGGGTGCTCGTGGCGATCGAGCCCATGCCGACCTTGATCCGCTGCGTCGACGCGGCCACCGCACCGGACAGGACGCCGAGCTCCTTCGTGTCGAAGCGCTCGGCGATCCAAGCAGACGTCAGGCCGAGCTGCTCCGCCTCGATCGCCTGGGTGACGCCCTCGTACGAGTTGGTGACGCGGCCGGGGAGCAGGTAGATGCCGAGCTCGTCGATCGGGTCGGGGAGCGCGCTCATCGGGCACCCGCCAGCACGGTCGCGATGTCGCCCGGGACGTCCTCGGGGAAGCCCGTCATCCGGAACCACGCCTGCTCGCGGCGCCCCTGCCGCTCCGCCAGGCCGAGCAGCAGCTCGCGCGCCGGCTCGTCGTCGCCGACCAGGTCGGCCGCAGCCCGCTTGAGCGCGCGGGTCTGGTCGCGCAGCGCCGCGAGGTCGCCGGCGGGCGGGGCCGCGTCGGTCTCGCGTCCGACGGCCGCGAAGAACGCCCGGTACTCCTCGTTCTCGGTCAGCTCGTAGCGGTACTCGGACTCGTGGACGTCGACGAGCCAGTCGAGCGTGGCCATCATCAGGCCGACCTGCTCCTGCACGAACGCGCCGTCGGCGGGCAGGGCGGGCAGGACGGTCTGCTCCAGGGTCAGGCGCATCGTGCTCAGCGTCTGCGTCACGGTGGGCATCATCGGGACGACTCCTCGCGCAGGATCGTGTTGAGCTCGGCGATGAAGAACGCCGCGAGCCCGGGGACGACGTTGAGCATCGGCCCGTTGTGGGTCATCCGCTCGCCGGCCAGGCGCGGGGCGGTGCCGATGCAGGCGATGATCGCCCAGTACATGTTCAGGACCGTGTAGTACCGCAGCCGCTCGCGGTCGACGGTCAGGCCGGAGAGCCGCTCGTAGTCGGCGATGATCGTCTCCGCGGTCTCGAGCCCGGCGCAGAGGTAGCGCCCCTCGTCGTCCCGGTGGCCGTAGCCCGGCAGCATCATGTAGGCGAGGTCCTCGTGGCGGTCGCCGAGGTGCGCGGTCTCCCAGTCCAGGACGGCGGTGATCTCGTCGGTCGCCTCGTCGAAGAGGAAGTTGCCGTTGCGGTAGTCGCCGTGGATCAGCGAGACGTGGTCGACGACCGGTCGGTGCTCCCACAGCCAGGCGCTCGCGAGCGCGACCGTCGGGTGCGCCTCGTACGCGTCCTCGGCCCAGATCCGGTCCCACAGCGCGATCCGCCGGTCGACGGCCTCGGTCGTGCCCTCGGCGGGGACGTCGAGCGCGGAGAGGTCGGCCCCGGACCAGTCCAGCGTGTGCAGGTTCGCGAGGTGCTGGACGTACTGCGGGGCGAGCGCCGCGCGGTGGTCGCCGTAGGCGGTGGAGAGGCCGGTGGCCTTGCCGACCACGCCGGTCGGCGCGGCGACGCCGCGGTCGAAGCTCGTGATCAGCGCGGACGTCCCGAAGGGCGAGTCGGCGTCGGCGACCCAGAGGGCGCGCGGCACCGGCAGCACGCCGGCGACGGCCCGGATCACCTGGAACTCGCGGAGCCGGTTTCCCGGCAGGAGCTGGGCGGGCGGATCCATCCGCAGGACGAGCTTCTCCGTGACGCCTCCCCGCTCCAGCTCGAAGGTGAACTGCTCCGCCGACGCACCGCCGGTGAGCCGCCGCACGTCGCCGAGCGCGAACGGCTCGTCGAGCTCCGCGGACAGGAAGGCCTGGAGCCGCTCCCGCGTCGTCCCGGGATCGGCGGGCTGGTGGATCGCGTCGCCGCGCCTCCGGATCTTCCGTTCGAGTTCCTCGCCGAGCGTGCGCTCGACCTGCCGACTCTGCGTCGCGGGCATGGTGCTCCAGGGGGGTGCTTCGGGGACTACTGGGCCGAACGTAGACCGCCCGAGAGGACGTGTGTGACGAGCATCACGAAGACCTCTCGTCTGGCGGACCGGGGCCACCCGCAAGGGGCACGTCTGACGGTTCTAGCGCGCGGATTCCCCGGGATGTCATGGATCGGGAGACGCGGGCCCGGCGGGCACGCGGGGCATCCGCGGCGACCACGCGCGGCCGGCACCCCCCGGGAGCTTCGCCCGCCCGCGCCGAACGGTCGTCCCGGTCCGCCGGCGCAAAACACCCGGGTCCCACCCCGGTCGTGCCCGGGGGTCCCGCCCGACAGGATCGACGGTATGACGAAGAAGCCCCTCCTCGCCGCCGCCGTCCTCGCCGGACTCGCCGTCCCCGCGGCGGCCCTCGCCCAGGATCCAGCGCCCGCCGACACCACACCGCCCAGCGCCGCGCTGAAGATCAACACGACGCTGAACTCGATCGACTCGATGATCGGCAGCGGCCTGACGTTCAGCGCCGACCCGAGCGAAGACGTCACCTACACCGCGAAGGCGACGATCAAGGTCAAGGGCCGGACGGTCGTGGTCGCCAAGTCGATCGACACGCGGAACTTCTACAACCAGTCCGGCGGCTTCATCGAGGCGAGCATCCCGGACGCCGGCGACAAGGCCGTCAAGAACCTCATCAAGATCAAGAAGGGCAAGAAGACGTCGGTCACGCTGACGGTCTCGCTGAAGGACACGGCCGGCAACACGGCCACGGTCAAGAAGACCGTGAAGCTGAAGAAGCGCTACTAGCCGTTGCCGCAGGGCGAGCGCGTCGCCGGCGCGGTGTCGAGGCCGAGCTCGAGGCCCGTCCAGGCGGCGAGGTCGCGCGGGTCCTGCTCGGGGACCCAGCCGGCCGGGCCGTCGCAGTAGGCGTGCCGCGGGCCCTCCTCGACCAGGCGGCGCAGGGCCTCGACCAGGCGGTCGGCGTCCTCCGCGCGGGAGCCGACGCCGAAGCTCGCGCGCAGCGCGCCCGCGGTCCGCCCGAAGCGCGCCAGCAGCGGGTGCGCGCAGAAGCGACCGTCGCGGACGCCGATGCCGTGCTCGGCGGAGAGGTACGCGCCGACGTGGCCCGGCGCGTACCCGTCGACGGCGAACGCGACGACGCCGATGGCCTCGCCGTCGCCCTCCCAGATCCGCAGCGCGTCGACGCCGTCGATCGCGGCGAGCCCGTCGAGGACCCGCTGGCGGAGCGCCTCCTCGTGGGTCTCGCGGGCCTCGGGCTGCAGCGCGCCGAGGGCCTCGAAGGCGGCCGCGATGGCGACGGCGCCGACGAGGTTCGGCGTGCCGGCCTCGTGCCGCGCCGGGCCGGTCGTCCACTCGACGGCGGTCGTCGTGACCTCGCGGACGGCGCCACCGCCGGCGAGGTACGGCTCGGCGGCGTCGAGCCAGTCGCGGCGGCCGACGAGCACGCCACTGCCGTACGGGGCGTAGAGCTTGTGGCCGGAGAACGCGAGGTAGTCGGCGCCGATCGCGGCGAGGTCGATCGCGCGGTGCGGCGCGAGCTGGGCGGCGTCGACGAACACGCGGGCGCCGTGCGCGTGGGCCAGGGCGACGGCGCGGCGGATCGGCAGCAGCTCGCCCGTGACGTTCGACGCCCCGGTCAGCGCCAGGAGCGCGACGGGGCGGCGGCGGAGCTCGGCCTCGAGCCGCTCGAAGGTGCCGTCGACCGTGTCGGCGTGGGCGACGCAGCGGTGGCCGTCGCCGGCGCGGTGCCAGGGCAGGAGGTTGGCGTGGTGCTCGAGATCGAGCGTGAGGACGTCGCCCGAGCCGATCGGGACCACCGAGGCCAGCAGGTTCGTCGCGTCCGTCGTGTTGCGCGTGAAGACGACGAGGTCGTCCGCGCGGGCGCCCAGGGCGGCGCCGATGCTGCGACGCGCGGCCTCGTAGAGCGCGCTGGAGACCTGTGACGGGAGGCCCGCGCCGCGGTGGACGCTGCCGCTGTAGGGCAGGACCCGGGCGACGCGCTCGGCGACCGACGCGAGCGCCGGGGCGGTGGCGGCGTAGTCGAGGTTCGCGAAGCGGACCGTGCTGCCGTCCAGGAGCGGCACCTGGAGGTCGCCGCCGACGACCGGCAGCAGGGGCTCCTCGGCGCAGAGGACGTGCGGGACGGTGCTCAGGGTCGTGCTCATGGGGGTCTCCGTGGGGTTCCGGACCCACATCGACACCGAGGGGTCCGCGCTTGCGTGCACAGGACCTCGAGGGGCCTGCGCGGCCTGGTCGTTCACCCGGGGCACCCCACCGCGGTGGAGGGTTGCCGGCCAGCGAGCCGGGGCTTCGCGCTGGCACTCTTGACCGCGACGCAATATACCCAAACCCCATCGGGTATTGCAACAAGAGCATTCGGCGGGCGTCACCTGACGCCCGCCGTGCCGTCCGTCAGCGCGCCGGCGAGGCCGCCCCGCTGATCACCGGGACCGTCGTGGCCGACGGCCGCCGCATGACCAGCACCGCGACCAGCAGCCCGAGGGCCATCGAGATCGTGGCGCCGGTCATCGCGACGCCGACCGCGTGGCCGAGCTCGTAGCGGGACTCGGCCGCGGCGCCGCCGGCGACGGGGTGGTCGGCCGCCGAGCGGGTGGCCGCCGCGAAGACGGTGACCATGATCCCGAGACCGAGCGACCCGCCCAGCTGGTGCGCGACGTTGACGAGCCCGGAGGCGGCGCCCGCGTCGGCCTCGGAGACGCCGGCGATCCCGGCCGTCGTCAGGGGCCCGAAGGCGACGCCCATGCCGGTGCCGAGCAGGACGAGCGGCAGGGCGATCTGCGGGAAGTAGTCCGTCCCGACGTCGATCCGGCTCAGCCAGGCGAGACCGAAGAGCGCGGTCGCCAGGCCGCCGATCACGAGGTGCGCGCCGTCGAAGCGGGCGACCAGCCGCGGGACCAGCCGGACCATCGCGAACATGATCAACGTCATCGGCAGGAACGCCAGGCCGGCCTTCAGCGCGGTGAACCCGAGCACGCCCTGCAGGTACTGCGTCATGAAGAAGAACGTCGAGAACATGGCGCCGACGACGAAGATGCGCGTGACGAGCGCCCCGGTACGCCGGCGGTCGCGGAACAGGCGCAGCGGCGTGATCGGCTGCGGCGCGTGGCCCTCGGCGCGGACGAAGGCGGCGAGGAGGACGACGCCGACCGCGAACGAGGCGAGCGTGCCCGTGTCGCCCCAGCCGTCGGCGGCCGCGCGGACGAAGCCGTAGACCAGCGCGGTCATGCCGCCCGTCGAGGTGATCGCGCCCGCCAGGTCGAAGACGCCGGTGCGGCGGGGCGTCTCGGGCAGCCAGCGCGGGGCGAGGACGACCATCGCGATGCCGATCGGCACGTTGATGAAGAGGCCCCAGCGCCAGGAGACGGTGGTCGTGAGGATGCCACCGAGGACGAGCCCGAGGCTGCCCCCGGCGCTGGCCGCGGCGCTGTAGGCGGCCATCGCCCGCACGCGCTCGGTGCCCTCGCTGAAGCTCACCATGAGGAGGGACAGCGTCGCCGGCGCGGCGATCGCGGCGCCCATGCCCTGGACCGCGCGGGCGGTCAGCAGCCAGCCGGCGTTCTGGGCGAGGCCGCCCGCGAACGAGGCCGCGGTGAAGAGGCCGATGCCGACGATGAACATGCGGCGCCGGCCGAGCAGGTCGCCCGCCCGGGCACCGAGGAGGAGCAGCCCGCCGAAGGCGAGCGTGTACGCGTTCTGGACCCAGGAGAGCCCCGTCGGGGAGAAGCCGAGGGACGTCTCGATGTCCGGCAGCGCGGTGATCACCACGGAGGCGTCGAGGATGATCATCAGGTACGAGACGACGATCAGGGCGAGGACGGCGGGGCCGGCGCGCCGGGCGGTGCCGTCGGGGGCGCCGTTGCCGGGCGCGGGGCCGCCGGTCGCCGCGGCGCCGGGGCGACCGCGACGGGTGTTCGGTGCGAGGGAGGTGGTCATACGTGGTCCTTCTGGGCGCGAAGATCGCTAAAGTGGGGCGACACCCCGGATAGGCCGCGGGGCGATCAGTTGAAGTGGGGTGCCGCCCCACTTACGATACGGAGGACCACCCCACTTCACAAGTGGGGGAGCGCACACAGCCATGAGCACGCCGACCGATCCCGCCCAGCGCCCGATGCGCGCCGACGCCCGCCGCAACTACGAGAAGCTCGTGACGGCCGCCCGCGAGCTGTTCGCGAAGGACGGCGCGGCGGTGTCGCTGGAGGAGGTCGCGCGTCACGCGGGGGTGGGCAGCGCGACGCTGCACCGCAACTTCCCGTCCCGCCAGCACCTGCTGGAGGCCGTCTACGCCGGCGAGGTCGAGGAGATGTCCCGGGTCGACGGGCTCGAGGACCTCGACCCGTGGGACGCCCTGATCACCTGGCTGCGCCGGTTCGCGACCTTCGCGGCGACGAAGCGCGCGATCGGCGACGCGCTGGCGGTCTACGTCGAGCGCGACGACCCGGTCTTCAAGCGCAGCGGCGCGGCGATCACCGAGGCCGGCGAGCCGCTCCTGAAGCGCGCCCAGGAGGCCGGCGTCGTCCGCGACGACGCCGTCTTCCTCGACGTCGCGCGGATGGTCGTCGGCATCGCCGCCGTCCGCACCGCCGATCCGGAGCAGCACGCGCGGATCCTCGACCTCGCGCTCGACGGGCTGCGGCCGAGCGCGCGGGGCTGAGGGTCGCCGAGACGCCGGACCCCGGCCGGCGCCGGACGCGGGTGTCGCCAAGGCCCGCGCCTCGGCGGTCGATTGCGCACACAACGAGTTCGGCGGGCGCCTCGGCGGGTAGCGGACCAGGGTCCGCCCTCCCCTCCTGAAGGCCCCCGCATGCCCTACGAGCACCTCTTCGCGCCCTACTCCGCCCCCGGCCTGGAGCTGCCCCACCGCATCGCCCTGGCCCCGCTGACCCGCAACCGCGCCGTCGGCACCGTGCCGGCCGAGATCAACGCCGAGTACTACGCCCAGCGCGCGACCGCCGCCATCACGATCTCCGAGGGCTCGTCCCCGGCCGCGGTCGGGCACGGCTACCTCGACATCGCCGGCGTCCACACCGACGCCCAGCAGGCGGGCTGGAAGCACGTCGCCGACCGCGTCCACGACGCCGGCGGCCGGCTCTGGGTCCAGCTCATGCACTGCGGCCGCGTCGCGCACCCGCACTACACCGACGGCGTCACGCCGGTCGCGCCGTCGCCCGTCCTGGCCGACGGCGAGGTCTGGACGCCCGAAGGCATGGTCCCGTTCGTCGAGCCGCGCGAGCTCGAGACCGCCGAGCTCGAGGGCGTCAAGCACGACTACGTCCAGGCCGCCGAGCGCGTCGTGGCCGCGGGCGGCGACGGCGTCGAGCTGCACGCCGCCAACGGCTACCTGCTGCACCAGTTCCTGGGCACGAACACGAACCTGCGGACCGACGGCTACGGCTCCGACGCCGCCGGCCGCGTCCGCTTCGTCCTCGAGGTCGCCCGCGCCACCGCCGACGCGATCGGCACCGAGCGGGTCGGCATCCGGATCTCGCCCGAGCACCCGTTCAACGACATGCAGGACGCGGGCTGGGAGGAGACCTACGATCTGCTGATCGCCGGGCTCGGGGAGATCGGCCTCGCCTACCTGCACGTGCTGGAGCCCGCCCCGGACGACGCGCTGCCGAAGACCCGCTTCGCCCGCGAGCGCTGGAGCGGCACGCTGATCGGCAACCACGGCTTCGGCGAGGCGTACGACTACGCGCGCGCCGACGAGCTGATCGGCGACGGCACGCTCGACCTGATCGCGGTCGGCCGGGACTTCCTCGCCAACCCCGACCTGCCCGAGCGCCTGCGCACCGGCGCCGAGCTGAACACGCCGGACGAGGACACCTTCTACTCGCGCGGCCCGAAGGGCTACACCGACTACCCGACGCTGGCGCAGGTGGCACAGGGCTGATCCGAGGACGGCCGAGCGGGGCGCGCCGTCGCCCTGCCCCGCTCGGCCGACCGGCGGAGCCCGGCCCCGTCCCGCCCCGGCCGGACCCGCGCCCGCCTACGATCGCCCCATGGAGATCGCCGGGCAGGTCGTCGTCGTCACCGGGGGCGCGTCCGGCATCGGCCGGGCACTGGCGGATCGGTTCCTCCGCGACGGCGCCCGCGGGGTGGCCGTCGCCGACCTCGACGCCGGGGCGGTGCGGGCGGTCGCCGCGCCGTGGGGCGACCGCGCGCTCGGCGTGGCCTGCGACGTGACCGACGGTGACGCGGTCGCCGCCCTGATCGCCGCGACGGAGGACGCGTTCGGCCCGGTCGACCTCTTCTGCGCCAACGCCGGGGTGGCGGTCGGCGAGGACGAGCAGAGCGACGACGCGGTCTGGGACCTCGCGCTCGGCGTCAACGTCCGCGCGCACGTCACCGCCGCGCGGCTGCTCGTCCCCGGCTGGCTGGCCCGCGGACGCGGGTACTTCCTCTCGACCGCGTCCGCCGCCGGGCTGCTGACGCAGGTGGGCTCGGCACCCTACGCGGTGTCCAAGCACGCGGCCGTCGCGTTCGCGGAGTGGCTCGCGGTGACCTACGGCGACCGCGGGCTGCGCGTGTCGTGCCTCTGCCCGATGGGGGTCGACACGCCGCTCCTGGACGGCGGGTTCGCCGGCGCGGACGGGGCGCCGTCGGCCGCGACCGCCGCGGTGCGCGGCGCGGGCGCGGTGCTGTCCCCGGACGAGGTCGCCGGGGTCGTCGTCGACGGGCTGCGAGAGGAGCGCTTCCTGCTCCTCCCCCACCCCGAGGTCGCGACCTTCGCGCAGCGGCGGGCGGCCGATCACGACCGCTGGATCGCCGGGATGCGCCGCGTGCAGTCCGCCGCTACTGCACCGTGAGCGTGCCGCGCATGCCCTGCATGTCGTGACCCGGGATGTCGCAGACGTAGACGTACGTGCCGGGCTTCAGCGTGAAGGCGTGCGACTTCGAGGCGCCGCACTCCGTCTCGGAGACCTCGCCGACCGAGTCGTCCTCGCTCACCCGTCCGCCGGTGACCTTCAGTCCGTCGACCTTCGTGGTCGTCTTCAGCAGGACCAGCTCGTGCTCGACCTTGCCGACGTTGCGCATCGTGATCGTCAGCTTGCCGGCCTTCGCCGTCATCGCCTTGGGCGCGAAGTCGAACTCCGACGCGTCGATCGTGATCCTGCCGCCCTACACCGCGACCGCACCGGACGACGAGGGCGCGACGGTCGACGCGGTGTCCGCGGTCGTCGTCGCGGCGGTCGAGGCGGCGGTGGCCGCCGTCGAGGTCGTAGGGTCGGAGTCGTCGCTCCCGCAGCCCGCGACGGTCAGGGCGGCGGTGATCAGGACGGCGGACAGCGAGGCGGTGCGGGAGGCGGACATGCGCCGAAGCTCCCCCGCCCCCGCGGCCCCCGGTCCCGGCGCGTGCGACGGAAGTCCCACGCCGTGGGCGGCGCGGCGCCACACCGCACCCGCGAGGGCGCCAAACGGGCTCCGGCGCGCCCGCTCGGCGACGGGCCGCCCTGTCGCGGAACGGCCCGTCCACTCGAACGATCCAGGGGACACGATCCCGGACCGGCGTTCACCGATCCCGGTGCCGGGGAGCCGCTACCCATTCCCCCACCGGATCCCCGCGGCGGGGCCGGACGCGGGTTGGAGCCGTCCGGCGGCCCGTCGGGAGAGGGCGGCGCGGCCGTTCTCGGGGGCCGGCAGACGATGGCCTCGCGACCGTTCTGGGCGGCCCGCCGGACGACGGACCGCGATCGTCCCCACGGCCGACGATGGCCCGTTCCCCTCCCGGACCCCGGCCGCGGGACGCGCCCCGGGCGAGTTTGCGAATTCTCGTCACAAACCGGGAGGCCCGCCCGTTGTTAAGGATGCGTACCCGTTACGTGTTGTCCCGTCCCCGCACGCCGGCGCCGCCGAAGGCTCCCCGCCTTCGGCGGCGCCCGCGGCCGCGACGTCCGCGTGCTCCTGCCCCGCCGCCCCTCCGCGTTCTTCCCCCGGGCGGGTGGGGCCGTCGGTCGCGGCAGGTCCAGCCGGTGCTCCGCGTCCGTCCCCCGGCACGGGCGTTCTTTCGGCCGCGGCGGATCGCGCCGCCCCGCTGCGCATCGGCCGGGGCGGGCGATCCGTCGCTCCAGGCGCCGCCGCCGTCAGCCCGCGGCCGGTGCCCCGGGCTCCGTGTGGACGACGACGTCCGCCAGGCGCGGGTGCGCGATCCGCAGGTCGCGCTCCAGGTCGCTGGCCAGGTCGTGGGCGGCCAGGAGGCCCGCCGCCGCGTCCGTCGCCACGGTCAGGAACAGCACCGGGCCGACGTCGGTCTCGCGCAGGTCGCACTCCAGCGGCTCGGCGCCGAGCAGCCGGCGGACGGTGGCGTGCAGGTCGTCGACCTCGTCCGCGTGGACGGCGTCGGGGCGCAGGGCGACCGGACCCTCGAGCGGCTCGAGGTGCGTGTGGACCGCGCGGACGCCGGGGCGCAGCGCGGCGATCGCGGCCTCCACGCGCTCGGCCGCGTCGTGGGCGTCGCGCAGCGAGCTCTCCGCGTCGAGCTTCAGGTGCAGCGCGACGATCGCGTCCCCGCGGTCCGTGTAGATCGCGATGTCGTGGGCGTCGCGGACGTCGCGGTCCGTCAGCGCGGTGGCCAGCACCTGCTCGCGCAGGTCGGCGCCGGCCATCCGCGGCTCGGCGTGGACGACGACGTCGGACGACGGCACGACCGCGCGGATCGCAGCCTCGACGCGGTCGGCGGTCTCGTGGTCGGCGGCGACCGTCGTGGCGGGCGCCACGCCGAGCGTGACGTCGGCGAAGACCTGGCCGCCGACCTCGCGCAGGCGCAGGCGCCGGACCTCGGCGTCGGGGGCGGCCTGGGCGATGGCGGCCTCGATCGCGTCGCGGGACGCCGCGGGCGCGAAGTCCATGAGCGCGCGGACGTTCTCGAACGCCAGCCGCGTGACCGCCGCGAAGATGACGCACGCGACCAGGAGCGCGGCGAGCGCGTCGCCCTGCTCGAAGCCCGCGGCGACGAGCGCCAGCCCGAGCAGCACGGCGATCGAGCCCGCCATGTCGCCGGCGAAGTTGAACGCGTTGGAGCGGAACGCCGCGCTGCCCCACCGCTTGGCCGCCCGCAGCGAGATCACGATGCGGCTGACGTCGATCGCCAGCGCCAGCGCGATCACGACGAAGACGTACCAGGAGGCGTCGACGTGGTTCCCGCCCTGGATCAGCTGCCGCACCGCCTCGAACGCGATGATCACGCCGCCGACGAAGACGATCGCCGCCTCGCCCAGCGCCGCGATGTTCTCCGCGCGCCGGTGCCCGTAGTTGTGGTCGCGGTCGGCGGGCTGCATCGCCATCCGGATCGCGACGAGCGTCAGGAACGCGGCGATGACGTCGCCGGACGACTCGATGCCGGCGGACACGAGCGCGAGGCTGCCGGTGATCAGGCCCGTGCCGAGCTTCAGGACGACGAGGACCATTGCGGCCGCGAGCGACCACAGCGCGGTCCGCCGCTGCAGCAGCGCGTCGCGGGCGTCGGAGGCCTGGTCCGCGGCCGACCGGCGGGCGTCCTCGGTGGTGGTCACGGGGGCCATCGGGCGACCAGGATAGGCGCACCGAACCCGCCCGTGGACCCTGCGGTGCGCCACATCGACGGGCTGTGGGCGACCCACAAAACGGGTGGGTGGCGACTGAAGTCGAGGCTCGGGCGGGCCACGCGCACCGCAGGTCCGTCGCGTGGATCGATGTCCTCGTCGGGTTCCACGGGGCGTCCACGCGAAGGAGCACGGTGTAGGTCCCGGCTCCGGTCCGGGTTCGCCCCCACCGTTCCGGCGCACGCGGGCCGGTGCGGCCGCCGCGCTTCGGACCGAGTTGTCCGCGCATACCGGGGCGAACTCGAGCCGGAACGGGCCGTCCGGCCTCCAGACCGGCCCCGCCCCCGCGCCGACGAGTGACGCCCGTGCCGCCCCGCCACCCGGCCCACCGCCACCCGGTCCACGGGGCGCTGGCGGTCCCGTGGCGGCCGGGGTACGGTCCGGCGGGTGGACGACCGACGACCGGGTGGACGGGGTCTCCAGCACGGTCGGGTTGTCGATGCCGGCGATGCGGTCGATCAGCTTGATCCACTGGCCCGGCTTGAGCACCTGGGCGACCTGC